>JBHPHB010000025.1:0-22248 GCA_042569985.1 Spirochaetota bacterium
TCGGAGAAATAATAATTTCATTGACATTTTTAACAGATTATGATGGACTATTTTTACCAGTTAAAACAATTAAAAATTTATTACTTAATATGGGGCAATAAAAGGCAATAAAAAATTGAAGATGAGGGATATAGTACACATATATGTGAATCAGCTTTTGACGCCATGTCAAAATTAAAGGCGTACGATTTTAATCTTGTTATATCTGAAATTGAATTACCCGGTGATAATGCCTTTGATCTATATAACTACCTAAATAGTAATTACCCCTACATACCTACTATAATGACCACGAACAAAAACATTGATAAATTCTTTGAAAAAATTATGGAAGAAGGCATCGGTAATGTTCTCTGCAAACCTATCAAAAAAGATGAACTTTTAAACCTGGCTGAAAAGCTAATTACAAAAGAAAATATTTTTGGTCTTAATAATTATATGGATGATATTATTGAAATTAAAAAAATTAGAATTAGCAGCTCAAAGCAGATACAAAATGCAATAAACAAGACTCTTGAGGAAATTGAAAAATGGGGATTTAATCCCAAGGAAAATCTCATTGTGAACCTGATCCTTAACGAACTGGCCATAAACGCCGTATATCACTCCCATGGCTTAACAAAGGAAAAAAACCTCAGGACACCTGTTCAACTAAACCAGGGACAATTTGTTGATTTATTTTTTGCATGGAACAAATTTTCTTATGGTATTTCAATAAATGATTACAATGGAAAATTAACCAAAATGAAAATACTTGAAAGTATCATGAGTATTATTAAGCAGGACAACCTAATTGAAGAGGCTGCTGAAACAGGAGAAGATATTACCCAGTCAATTTCTGTTTCGGGGAGGGGAATTGACCTGGTAAGAAAATTATCGAGCCAGCTATTTTTTATTATCAAGGAAAACTTCAGGACAGAAATTGCACTCATATTCGAAAAAGATTTTCATATTGATGAGGACAGTCACTCCTCACTTAAAATCATTGAGGACTTCGGAAATTAGAAGCTGGTTATTTCGACAAGTTCAGCAACCAGCTCAGTGACCGGGAACAAGCCGCTCCCTGAGACTGTCGAAGGGAACGTAATCTATTATTTACTTGAAATCGGTTATATCGTCCATTGATAGGCCCGAGGATTTTGAATCTTCCTTGTCCTGAATACTTCTTAACTTTGCCGGCAGGAAGGCATCATTGTAGAACCTGGCCAATCTGAAAATCTCCTGGTCCGAATACTCTTCCCTTATCTTTACCTGGAGATTATAGTCTTTTTTTCTGAATCCCTTATTTAATACATGGACCATATCACTGATGGTTTGAACAAAGTGCCTTGTGTATATTATCATAAAAGACAGGACAGTTAAAACAATTATCATAAAGCTCTTTATATGGTCAATTGCCAAATCACTATAAATATCGGCAAGAGAAACATATAAAGACAGCCCCTTGAATTTTATAACTACATAATCATCGGATGTGTAATATTTTTTTATTTCATCATCCTTTTTATTTCTCAGTATAACTTTCTTTTTATAAATACACTTGATTATTTTCTTGTCCTTATCAAGCAAATCCACAATGATTTTTTCAGGGTATAAGCCCTTCCTGTTGCTAATATCTTCAACACTTTTTACCATGCCCATGTAATAAGCCTTTCGTTCATCTATCTTTTTATGACCTGCGCCGTCAGTAAAAAATGAAAGCGCAATGAGAGTGCAGACAATTGTAAAAACTGCCGTTGTGGCAATTGATGATGTATGGTGCTGTGCCATCTTCGATTCGGCATTATGTATTTTACCGAAAATCTTGATAATCCTGACTAAACGGAGTATACGGGTAACCCTTACTGCCTTAACAACCTTAAGTACATTGAGCACTCCAATTCCCGCTGCTGATTCTGCAGAGCTCGCACTGAGAAGCAGGTAAACAGAAGGGCCGGAATCAAGTATGAGCAGGGGAAAGGAACTTAGAAAATCGACCCAGCCCCTTTCGTAGAACCAGTATTTCAGGGTCCTCTTTTCCCTGGATGATGCAATGGTCCTCACAATAAACTCAACAGAAAATAGAAAATCAAAGAACAACCCGCAGAAGATTAATATATTCCTTACCTCAACACTCCAATGGGCAACCCTGCTGTATTCATCAAGAAAGGTCTGCACAATTACAAGAATAATGGCAGCCATTATAAAATTTTCCAAAAAACTTTTAAGCTTTTTCATGATACCTTCTTCTTACCAATTATTATCAGCAGCGATTCTATATAACTCTTCAAGGATCCTCTTATTAAACCCATAATGTGCCGCATTTTTTTTAGCAATGGCATACCAGCTCTTGTCGGGAGATTCAGCACCACGGTCGACCTTTTGACCGGGCTGATAATTATGATACCTTGCATTTAATACATAAAGCAGCCGGGCACTGCCTTCATCAATACCCGTGAGGTCATTTTTTATATTAGATTTTAATGCAAGCCTGATAGCTTTATCAGATATATTTGGAACTTCCCTTATTAATTCCTTTGCCCTGTCATCAATATATCTTGTGAATTTACTGGACATTTTTATCGCATCATTTACATTTATTTTATTGCCCGGATTAAAGGACAATTCAGTCTTTACATAGGCGGCACTTCTCACAAGAAGCAAAACCTTAAGGAAAACTGTGTAATCTTCAACGTCAAGGTTTGTTTTTTGTACACGCACAATTTCATTATACAAAAAACTTCTCTGGTTAAATATTTCTGCAACATACTTATCAATTATTCCGTACTGGATCATGTTAATTGCGCTATTGAGGTTAAACCTGGCATCCTTATTCTTAAAAACTGTTTCAGCAAAAAGGTTGAGCTTTTCCCTGTGATAATCATCAGGAAAAGTATTAGCGCCTGATTCCTTATTAAGACAATCAAAGGCGGAAGTATCGATGAACTTTTTTATAACCGGCAGTACGGATCCGCTTACCTTCTCATAGAGGACAGATAACACCATCTGAATAACCTCTTCCCACTTTAA
Organism: Spirochaetota bacterium; assembly: GCA_042569985.1. GTDB lineage: Bacteria > Spirochaetota > UBA4802 > UBA4802 > UBA5550 > JBHPHB01. Next base: position 3,010 of record JBHPHB010000025.1, read on the forward strand.
ATCCGGAAAAAACTGGGGAGATTTAAATGTCTGCTTTAACTGGCTACTATTCTGAACTATGAAATTAATCAGCAAACCCTCACCAATGAGGAGAGGTTCGTTTTTGATATTAGGATTCTTGAACAGGTGGTTAACAAAGTCTCTTGTTTTATTTAGATTCTCTTCATTCATTATATTGATATTACATATCCTTTAGTGATTAACGACACTTCAACATGATAAGTATATTATTATCAGATTAAGAATTTTGTCAATTAAAACCTTTTTAACTTAAACAGATATATCATATTAAAGAAATCAAGTTATTTTATAACTTCATATAAAAATTATTAAAACCGTTAATATAGTACCTATTATATTTTCGTAACAATGGAAGCATTCTTTTAAAAATAATTTATTAAAAATCAAACCATCTTTGCGTGTACTGCTGTTTTTTGCCTTTTTATGACTAAAACCGTTGCTTTGCTTTCATTTTGAACACAATATCAAAAACCATACCTGTGAAAAATGATATAAACAGCCCTATAGGAACAAACCATGGCCAGAATATATTAAAAAACTTTGATACAATTATTACCCCGGCAATACTTAAAATAACACCAAGTATTGCGGCTTTTTCACTGAAATCTTCAAAATACCTGGCCTGCAAAAATATTCCAATCATACCCCCATATGTGAGTGATGCAATTCCAAGTCCAAGTTCAACCAGGGGGCTCTTATTGTCGGATAGCAATGTGGAGATGATAACTATTATCACCGTCCACAAAAGAGATATCATCCGTGAAATTTTAATCTTCAACTTATCCGAATAATTTTTATCCTGAATATTTATTATGTCAATAGTTGTTGATGAGGATAAAGAATTAATGGAAGAGCTTAAAGAAGACATTGCGGCGGCAAATATCCCTGCAAGCATAAGCCCCCTGAAACCATGAGGCAGGTAGTTCATAATAAAGTAGGGCAAAATCTCATCGGGCCTGCTGAAAACCCTGTTGTTTAAAAAGACCATTATAAAAATTCCAAGCATCAAAAAAAGGACAAACTGGAAAATCACCACAATCCCGCTCACCACCATGGCCTTTTTTGCCGACTTCAGGTCTTTACATGACAGTACTCTCTGAACAAGCAGGTGATCTGTACCATGGGACCCAAAGGAAAGGAGAGCCCCTCCGATAATACCGGAAAATATATTATAGGAAGTTAATAATCCCCCGCCTTCACCGAGTCCCGTTGAAAAAAGGACCAGCTTTTCATCTGGAATCATTTTAATTATTTCATACACCGGTTTTCCCATCATGTTTGATATAAGGCCGATCCCCAGTACCGCGCATATTAAATACAGGAATAACTGTATTGAATCCACAACCACAACAGACCTTATACCTCCGTAAATGGTATATATAAATGTTGCCGCACCGATTAAAATTGCGGCAATCCTGTAATCATTAAAGCCCACAGTTTTTTCCAGCAGCATGGCAAGTGGGATGGCAGTGGCAAAAAGCCTTATGCTGTCGGCAAGCAGCCTTGTTACATGAAAAATAACGGCAACAATCCTTCTTGATGATATGGAAAACCTGTCCTGGAGATACTCATAAGTCGTTTCAATTCCACCGCTAAAATATTTTGGAAGAAGTACCTGTGCAACCACTACCCTGCCAATGAGGTAACCCGCCGCAATCTGTAAAAACCCCAGGTTGGTAATATATGCAAGCCCCGGTATTGATATAAATGTGAGCGTACTTGTTTCAGTTGCCACAATTGAAAAGCACGCAATGGGCCATGAAATTGTTCTTCCGCCAAGAAAGTAATCTTTTATATTCCCGGCCTTGGAAAATTTCAGGCCTATTAATATAATTGCCGCCGTGTAAACAATAATTATAATTAAATCAAGTCTCATTTTTAACCTTGTAAATATGATATTTCTCTTTTTCTTCTAAATAATTCTTTTCATCGTCATGCCACAGTTCACAAATATTTTCAATATCCCTGCCCTCAATAATCATCTCCCTGACTTTTGAACTCCCCGTGAGGAGATCAAATATGGGATGGGTTGTATTAAACTCATAAACATCCTCCAGGAATTCCAGGCTATCGTATAAATCATAGATGGCCTTTGTAATTACTATGCCAGTGAAAAAGGGCTTGAAGGCTTCAGTGTCGGTAACATGTATATGGATGCCCCCGATTATTTCATCGGAGTACTTATGGAATGTCGGTTTAAAATAAAGGGGGCGGAAAATAACTCCCCCCACCTCAAGCAAATTCAGGTACATTGTAAATTCTTCGGGTTCAATAAATGGCGCCCCAAGTACCTCAAAGGGTGTTGTGGTTCCCCTGCCTTCAGAAATATTGAGCCCCTCAAAAAGGCATATTCCCGGATAAACATTTACAGTATTAACTGTGGGCATATTAGGCGAAGGCGGTACCCATTTCAGGCCGGTATGATTAAAAAGCATATCCCTGTGCCATCCATCCATTTCCTCTATTGACAGGTTAACATCAACTTTAAATTCATGGACAACCATTTTTGCAAACTCACCGGCCGTTAGACCATGTCTCACGCAAACAGGCATTACTCCCACAAATGATTCATACCCTTTCTTAAGCAAAGGACCCTCAACACTGTTTCCACCCAGGGGATTGGGCCTGTCTAAAACCAGGAATTCAATATCCATGCCGCTAATAATTTGGAAAAACATGGCCATTGTATTTACGTATGTATAATAGCGGGCACCTACATCCTGGATATCAAATATAACAAGGTCAATTCCTTCGAGGCAGGACTTGTGGGGAATTAGGGTTGAATAAGAATCACCATAGAGGCTCACAATCTCCGTGTTCAGAAGGGGCTGAATCTTCACGGGTACCTGGTCCTGTTCAATTCCAAACAGGCCGTGTTCCGGTGAAAATATCCTTTTCAATTTTAGCCCGTGCTTCTTAAAAATATTCCAGCTATATTCGAAATTATTTGTAATGGATGTATGATTGGCAATAAGCGCGATATTTCTTTTTTTGTACTTATCAATGTTGTCAATAAAATTCTCAAGCCCTGTTCTTACCATATTACCTCTGTCTCATTGAATATTTTCGACATTAAAAGGGATTTATTAAAAGTTTTATTTTTGACAAATATTGCATTAGTACTTTTAATTGTGCCATGAAAAAAACAAAAAAATTCTTTCAACCGGAACCTCATATATTTGCCCACAGGGGGATCCCTTCGGAATATCCCGAAAACTCCCTCATTTCGTTTCAAAAAGCCCGTGAATCGGGAGCACATGTAATTGAAACAGATGTACATTTAACCCGTGATAACAGGTTCGTTATCTTTCATGACGATACCCTTGAAAGAACAACAGGCGCTGAAGGCAAAATTGCCAACTTTACATTATCAGAACTCAGGCAATTTGACATTGCATATAACTTTTCATTGGACGGCATAAGCTTCCCATACAGGGGTAAAAACCTGAAAGTGTTATCCCTGGAAGAACTGCTGGAGGAGTTTCCCGAGCAAAGATTTAACATCGAACTTAAAAATTATAACCCATCACAGGTGCATATATACTGCGACATCATTAAAAAAATGAACTGTCAAAACAGGGTCCTCACGGCTTCAGAATGCAGTGGAAACCTTACACTTTCGAGAGCTCTAATTCCCCAAATGGCAACTTCGTCCACCAGAAGGGAAGCCATATGTTTCCTCCTGTCATCATGGACCGGATTTATACATCTCAGAAAAAAATATGCCTTTGATGCACTGCAGATACCTGAATATTACAGGGGCATAAAAGTGTTAAATGCCAGGTTCATTGATAATGCCCATAATGCAGACCTGAGAGTGCACGTGTGGACAGTTAATAATGAAAAGGATATGGTAAGGTTGATAAAACTGGGAGTTGACGGAATTATGTCGGACTGCCCCGTCCTTTTAAAGAAAATCTCCAGGGAAAGTAAATTTAAAAATAACTTTACATAATGCCAGCTTTTGCAAGCCTCACCTTCAGTGCCCTTTGAATTTCCCCTGGCGTTTCATATAGACTGTCATATGCTTCAAGGGTTCCCACATCCCGCCATAGTCCACGGTGCTCATAAAAACCAAGGCCGTGATTTTCAATGAGGCCTGTAAAACCGGTATATACAACTTTAGAGAATTTTTCTTCCAGGTATTTAAATATCACCGGTGAAAGAACGGCTATTCCCATGTAATCATACAGGGCATCTATATTTGTGTTAAAATGATTTTTAAAGTCAACCACCCTGTTTTTTTGTGTTGACACGGTTCTGCTGTCAATTGAATCAACTGCTCTATATAAAACAACCGTGCCCGCTGAAGGGGATGACTCATATTTACGAATAACATGGGGGAGCATTAAATCAGTAACAATGTCACTGTTTATCAAAATAAAATCATCATCAAAATAATCTTCACACTTTTTAAGGCCTCCGCCGGTACCGAGGATTTCATCTTCAAAGGAAAACTTAATATCCATGTTGAAGTTATTATTTTTTCTAAAATAATTAATTATATCCTCATGCCTGTAATGGAGGTTGCACATCACGTCGGATACACCTGCTTCTTTAAGGAGCATAAGGGAATAACATATTATGGGGATATCAAATACCGGCAGGAGGGGTTTGGGGGTTGTTTCTGTTAATGGTTTCAGTCTTTCACCAAAACCTGCCGCCATTAAAAATGCTTTCATATATTATAAACCCAAATACCTGTCGAGAATATCAAAAGCCCCTCTCAGTTCATCATGCTTTTCAGCATAATCCTTTATATAGGCCAGTGTCGGCTTTATATGTTTTTCATACCTCATATCATTTTTTGCAGTGACCATGAAACCAAAAGTCCCCAATGCTTTTATATTTCTCTGAAAGGCCATCAAATTAAAATAAAAATCGAATTCATCAAGGCTCATTGAATGTATGCCTGCCCTTCCTGATATATCATAATAAAAGTATTTCAGCACGTTGAATACATCTTCTTCAAGCTCAATGTATGAATCCCTGAGAAGTGAAACAATATCATATTGGGGAAGGCCCATCCTGGCATCCTGAAAGTCGATGAAATACGGGATATTGTCATTTATCATTATATTTCTTGAATGAAAATCCCTGTGGTTTAAAACAAAGTGTTCGGGCCTGTCCAGAATATTCGATATAAGTAGAAATTCATTCCTCAATTCTTTTACTTCCGATTCCGGCATTCTCAGACCAAAATATTTTTTAAGTGCATTCTCAATAAAAAAATCAAATTCAAACATCAACTTTTCTATGTTAAAAGAAAGGCCAAAGGGAACATCATCTTTGCCCTTTATTTGCTGGATTTTAATTATTGTTTCAATTATATCAGAATAGATTTCAATCATCCCCCTTTCCGGTAATTGGGGAAGCAATTCCTCAAGCAGGGTATCACCCAGGTCCTGAAGAAGGATTAAACCGTTTTTATTATCAATGGCATAAATTGAAGGAACATTGATTTCGGCATCATCAAGTATTTTATGGACAGTAGTGAATGGATAGTCTTTTGAATCAGTTCCGGCAAGCAGGGAATCAATGCAGAGTATATAACTTTTCTCGTCTGTATGAATCCGGCAATATTCTCTTGCCGAAGCGTCACCGGTGAGATTATTAACCTCATTATATGGGCCAATGTTTTTCTTCAGGAATGATTGTATTTTTTTTTCAGGAATCATACCCCCTCCGGTTTCGCTCATGCTCAACCCCCTCCCCCAAGGAGGGGGTTATTTTTCATAATATCACATCAAAAAACTGCCACCTCACCGCCAAGATGGAATCCCCATCCGCCCACCGTAAAGCCATTATCTTCGGCGTATGTATAATCGAAAATTATAAATCCACGGGCCTTTGGAAAATCCAGGTTAAAATTCATGAGTGGAGTAAATGAAAACTTTGCCCTGTATCCAATGTTATGCGCCACATACTTCTCGAAGAGGAGCCAGTTATAGAGTACCCCGAAGCTTACCATGTAATCGACATCATTTGTAACAAAAACGATTCCCGGAAGTGCCCCCACTGAAAATTTATACAGGTAATACTTGGGGTAAAAAGCCCCCCCACAATTAAATGACATCATTGCGTCACCGACAGCTGTAATATTCAGCCAGCGCAGGGGAGAAATATCAAGGCACATTTTTCCATTGATGGAAAAGTTCAGGTTAAGGGAGTCACCGTTTTTGTTTTTAATATAATTATTGATATCATCAGACACTGCATGGAGGCCCATTCCGCCCCCAAGCATAAAAGAAAAGACATCACTCCTTCTGTCTTTTATCTTTGCGTTCTCCTTTGTCCATGCAGCAGTAGATTGTATTAATAAGAGCAGGGTTATTAAACTAAATATTATTTCTTTTCTTTTTAGTATCATTAAGTATTTAATTGAAACATTAAAATATTTTTCGAGTTCCGGTTCAATAATGATATTTCATTAAACCGAAACCCGAAATCAAGGGAGGGTTTTCTGTTATTCGATTCCCCTTCTTAAGAATGCGGGAATATCAAGGTCTTCATGTTCAAAATCTCTGCTTCTCTTCCTCTCGTAATCAAGAGAAAATGTCTGTGCATTTGCAGGAACCCTTCTCTGGGTTGATGCCTGATTTCCCTCGATAACAGTCAACGATGTGCCGGTCTTTTTATCAAGCTCATTTTTTTGATTTTCATCTTTTGTGAGCATATTTTTTCTTTTATCAAATCCTGTGGCAATCACCGTTACTCTTACCTTGTCATCCAATGCCGCATCGATTGTTGTTCCAAATATTATATTGGCATCAGGGTCAACCTGGCTTGTTATTATATTTGTAACCTCGTTTACATCATGCAGTGATAAATCATTGCCGCCGGCTATATTTATGAGAACAGCCTTTGCTCCCTCAATACATATTTCTTCCAGAAGAGGGCTATTTATTGCCATCTGTATTGCATCGAGCGCCTTATTCTCACCGCTTCCAAGGCCCACACCCATCAATGCATCGCCCGTTTCCCTCATTACGGTCTTCACATCTGCGAAGTCCACATTAACAAGACCGGTTACCATAATCAGGTCAGCTATACCCTGAACGCCCTGCCTCAATATATCATCTGCAAGTTTAAAGGCATCATCAATGGGTGTTTTTTTATCAATTATTTTTAACAGCAGCTCATTGGGAATTGTAATAAGGGTATCTACTTTTTCCTTTAAATTTTCAATACCCGCTTCGGCCCTTTTCATCCGCTTTTTCCCCTCTGCTTTAAAGGGCTTTGTTATAACACCGACAACAAGACTGCCTGTTTCCTTGGCAATTTCAGCCACTATAGGAGATGCCCCTGTCCCGGTACCTCCGCCCATGCCGGCAGTTATAAAAACCATGTCTGCGTCCTTCAGGAATTTTTGAATTTTATCCCTGTCCTCATTTGCCGCTTCTCTTCCCTTTTCAGGATCGGCACCTGCACCAAGCCCCTTTGTCAGTTTATTTCCAATCTGTATCTTATTGGTGGCAAGGCTGTCCCCCAACTGTTGAGCATCTGTATTAACAACAATGAACTCAACACCTTTCATACCTGTTGCTATCATCCTGTTGACCGCATTATTACCTGCACCGCCAACACCGATAACCTTAATTTTTGTTAATGGAGTTTTTTCTTCCTCTAGTTTAAACATTGTCCCTCCCCTTACTCTTTTTTTGTATTTTGTACATCTAAAAAGTATTTAAAAACACCTTCTGCTTTTTACACTCCCCATTATTAGCATGGGTTACTTCCTGTAATCACTCCATATTATCAATATGGAATAGATTAGATATTATGTCTCATTAAGTCAATTAGTATTTTCTAAAATATTGATTTATTCTATAAAACATTTCTAAAAATTTTATAAATAGTCTTCAATTAACCGTTTAATATAGCCAAATATGCCCGTTTTCTTCCTTTCGAGCCTTTTCTTTCCCCTGAACTTACTCATCCTCACCCCGTATTTAAGTAATCCTACGGCATTGGCATAAAGGGGTGTGGATACCGCTTCCTTAAGTCCCACTATATCCTTGGGCGCTCCGATCCTTGCGGGCATATTGAAAACTTTCTCTGCCGCTTCAATACATCCGTCAAGCATGCTTCCGCCACCGGTGAGTACTATGCCCGCAGCCAGCATATCTTTCTTGCCGCTTTTTATCAACTCCTGGTCAATCATCTCCATTATCTCGGCTATCCTGGGTTCAATGATCTGTGTAAGCTCCTGGCGGAACAACCGCCTGGGCGCCCTGCCCCCAACCGATGGTACTTCAACCATTTCAGATGCGTCAACAAGTTCAAGAGCAGCGCATCCGAAATTCCTTTTAATTACTTCGGCATTTTCAAGTGAAGTACGCAGGCCTATTGAAATATCATTTGTAACATGAATGCCCCCCACACTGAGGACGCATGAATATGCAACCCCGCCTTCAAGATATACGATAATGTCTGTTGTGCCGCCTCCAAAGTCTATGAGGGCAACTCCCAGCTCCTTTTCATCCTTGCTTAAAACCGCATCGGCCGAGGCAATTGGCCCGAAAACTATGTCCTGGTACTGGATCCCGGCCTGGCTTACCGATTTTATGAGGTTTTGAATATTGGTTGTGCCTCCAGTAACAATATGTACTTCCGCTTCAAGCCTCACTCCACTCATTCCTATGGGATCCTTTATTCCCGCCTGGTCGTCAACGGCAAACTCCTTCGAAAGCACATGAAGAATTTCCCTGTCCAGGGGAATAACAATTGCCTGTGCCCCTTCAATAACCCTCTTCACTTCGGTTCCAGTAATAGTTCTGTTCCTGTTGGTAATGGCAACTACACCCTTTGAATTTTCTCCCTTAACATGCTGTCCACCCAGGCCCACATATGCCGTATTTATTTCATAACCTGCCATAAGCTCGGCATCATCAACAGCCTTTTCAATTGACGAGGCAGTATTATCTATATTAACAATTACTCCGTTTTTTAAGCCCTTTGAGGGCGCTACCCCAACACCAACAATTTCTACCTGGTTATTTTCATTTTCAAACCCAACAACGATGCATGTTTTTGTCGTACCTATATCAAGGCCAACTGTTATGTTTTCCATGCCATCACCTCCATTACAAATTCACCTGATGTAAACTTCGTTTTGCATGATATTTAACTTATCTGAATAATACCTCTTCCTGTCCATATAACCGGTAATGTATTTGAGCCTTATGAAACTGGCCCTATCGGCATTCAAGTAAAAAATTGTTCTCCTGCCGTTTAACTTTACCTTTAGTTTGCCATGGACAGTTAAAAATATTTCATTGATTTCATTGTATAAACGCTTTTCACTTTTACTTAAGTACTCCGCTAACCGGCATATACCCCTGGCCCTCTTCGAAAGCTTACCCTTTATAATTTCATTATCGTCAATTACTATTACAGGTTTTGCCGGATGATAAATTCTTTTCATCGATATTATTTTATTATTGCCATCTATTTCAAAAGGGATAATCCTCTTTCCTTTCCTCACTGCCAGATATAAATGCGGTTTCTTTTCAACTATTGAAATTTTCATTTTCCCATTGGAAATGGCAACTTTATATTTTTTTATAAGAGCGATATTTTTAAGAGATTTCTTCAGGGATTCAACATCAATTACGATTCCCCCTTTATCGGCCTTTACCCGGGTACTTTTCAAAATCTCATATTTTGTAATATACTTTAGCCCCTTGAATTCAATTGCCCTTACCTTAATAGTATTATCTGCATTAACCGCCATACCGGACATGATAACTAAAGCGGTAATTGAAATTATATGTATTAACTTATTTTTCATCTTCTTTCTTTTTCTTTAGTAAATCAAATATAACCCTGCCAGCCTGGTATATATTGCCTGCTCCAAGTGTGACAATAACATCCCCTTCTTTAGCCATGTTTATTACGGCTCTCGATATTTCCTCAAAGCCCGATATTATCTCAACGTCCCTTCCTTCATGCTTGGCAATTGAATCTTTAATGAGATCACTGGAAACACCCTTAACGGGGGACTCCCCCGCGGCATATATATCAGTGAGGACAAGGATATCTGCATTTGCAAAACACTGTCCAAATTCATCCCACAGTAGTTCAGTCCTGCTATATCTATGCGGCTGAAATACAGCAATAATCCTTCTGTCAAGATTTTTCAAAGCATCCAGAGTGGCCCTTATCTCTGTAGGATGATGGCCATAATCATCCATGACAAGTATTCCCTTCTCCTCGCCAATAACCTCAAGCCTTCTACCCACACCTTTAAATTCGGAAAGGCCCCTATGGATATCCTTATATTCCATTCCCAGTTCAACGGCAACTGCAATAACGGAAAGGCAATTTAATACGTTATGGTTTCCAAGCAGGCCCGTCTCAAAGTTACCAATCTTTTCGTCCCTGAAATAACAGTCAAAAACAGTTTTCCCGTTTTTCACTCCCGTATTCCTGGCAATAAAATCTGCCCCATCGGAAAAACCATAGGTGTAATAGGGCCTTTCAACCATGGGCAAAAGCTCCTTAACTATGAGGTCGTCAATGCATAGTACTGAATAACCATAGAATGGTATATTATTTATGTATGTTAAAAAGGCATCCTTTACATTCTGAAAGTATTTGTAGTGGTCAAGGTGGTCCGCATCAATGTTAGATACTATTGCAATGGTGGGTAATAGCTTCAAAAATGACCCGTCCGATTCATCTGCTTCAAAAACTATATATTCACCCTCACCTACCCTGGCATTGGACTCAAAGTTAAGTACCTTACCTCCTATAACTGCCGTTGGATTTAATTCTCCCTTGTACAGCACATAAGATAAAATCGATGATATTGTTGTTTTTCCATGGGTACCTGCAACACCGATGCCATGCTTTAACCTTACAAGTTCCGCAAGCATCTCCGACCTGTGGATAATGGGGATTTTCCTCTTCCTGGCCTCATTTATTTCGGGATTACCGGGGTCAATTGCACTTGATGTTACCACGACACAGTAATCATCAATGTTGGCAGGCTTATGCCCGATAAACACTTTTGCACCTTTCGATTCCAGATGAAGTGTCTGCTCCGATTTTGTAAGATCAGAGCCTGAAACATCATAACCGAGGTTAATGAGTATCTCGGCAATACCGCTCATGCCGATTCCCCCAATACCGATAAAATGCATTTTTTTTGAATCTCTGAACAAATCCTTACCCCTTAAATTCTGTTTGCCCTAATCCTCCACAGATAAAGGGCCTGAGCCCTCACCCTGCAGTCCCGACGGGCCCTTTGCAGATATATCAACCTTAATTTTTAATATATTTTTTATAACATCATCACAGATAAATTCTGATGCATCAATTTTTGATAGTGATTTTGCCTTTTCCGACATATTATTCAGCAGCCTGGGATTATTCAAAAGGTCAAGTAACAGGGGAGCTACCTTTTCCGGTACTGCGTCACTGTTCTTCACCTTAATGGCTGCCCGCACCTTAACAAAATAATCGGCATTCTTATCCTGGTGGTCCATTGCCGCATGGGGATAGGGAATCTGTATAGATGGAATGCCCATTGCGGCAAGCTCCATTATTACTCCCGCCCCCGATCTGCTTATTGCAATATCACAGGCCTTGTATGCCATACCAACTTCATTAATATACGGAGAAAGATACATGCTTCCTTCATCAATTTCATTATGCACAAGTTCTTTAAATTTTTTATATGAAAAATCACCGGTACTCCAGATTATACCGACATTCTTTAAATCATCCTCATATTCTTTTTTCAAGCCAAAAACAAGCTCATTTATTTTCAATGCCCCCTGGCTTCCGCCAATAACAAGAATGACTTTATCACAATGTCTGAGGTGAAACACTTTTTTAGCTTCATCTTTATCAACATTTGCAAATACCTTTTTATTAATTGGATTGCCCGAATGCAGGAATTTCTCCTTGTACTTTAAATAATCCCTGGTAACGGGTAATGTTGAATAAACGCGCAAAGCATGTTTTTCAAACAATGACGTTACCTTCCCGGGAACTGAATTCTGCTCACAGAGGCAAATTGTGGTCTTCCTCATTTTAGCAGCAGCAAGGACAGGGGCCGTAACATATCCACCCATGCCTATAACTACATGGACATTGTTTCTTCTCATTATCATCCTGGCCTTGATTACGGCAATGGCAAATTTTATCGCAAAAATCGGCAGCATTAAGACATTCCTTGTGAAGGGCGGTGCATTGTATGTACAAAGGTCATCCGGTGAAATATCTTTAATTGATGAAAACCTGACATCCCTCCTGTCTGAAAGAAAGAGTACATTGATGTTTCTGTTTTTAAATTCTTTATAAATGGCAATACCCGGTACTATATGCCCACCGGTACCTCCGCCCGATATCAATACTCTCTTTTCTTTCATTGCCACACCTCATTACGCATTTCTTTACTCCCTTTGACAACTTCGGAATACCTTGAAATATTCAACAGTATCCCCACGGCAACCATGTTAGAAATGAGCGAAGACCCTCCGTAACTTATAAAGGGAAGGGGTATTCCCGTAGTGGGCAGGCTCCCGCTGGTGACGCCGATATTAACAAATGCCTGTACTACAATTAATAGGCTAATTCCAATTGCAAGGAGTTTCCCAAAATCATCAGGTGCACTTAATGATATGAACACACCTCTCCATAAAATAGCGCAATATATAATGACAATAAAAACTGTGCCGATAATTCCCGCTTCTTCAGCAATAACTGCAAAGATAAAATCCGTATGCGGTTCCGGGAGCCTGGAAATCTTCTGGGTTCCGTATCCCAGTCCAACACCAAAACCGCCGCCTTTTTTGAAGGCAATGAAAGACTGAATTATATGATAACCAATCCCAAAGCGGTACTTCCAGGGATCTAAAAATGCCAGGATCCTCTCCTTTCTGTAACTCACCTGGTATACAAGGAGATAAAATGCAGGCATGCTCAAAACAAAAAGGCTGATAATATATACAAGGGGAAAACCTGAGACAAAGAGTATGAGTACAGACACAATGAGGAGGTCAATTGCCGTACCGAAATCGGGCTGCATTAATATCAATACAAACGTTGCCGCAATTATTAACATGGGAATAAGAAGCCTGGCAACTTGTTTGTCCTTCTTGCTTGATGAAAACACCTTTGCCAGGTAGACCACCATAAATATCTTAATAAATTCCGAAGGCTGAAACTTTAAAAATCCAACTCCAAGCCACCTCACCGATCCTTTTACACCATGGCCAATGCCGGGGATCAATACAACACTTAACAGAATGAATGAAACAAAGAGCATGGCCTTCGTATATTTCCGGTAAACCCTGTAATCAATATTTTGAAAAACCAGGAGTGCAACAAAACCCAGGAGAAGCCACAAAATTTGTTTCTTCAAAAAATAGAAAGAGTCATTTAAAGCCTTCATTGCATAAACGGCACTTGCACTGTAGGTCATTATTATGCCGATACCGATTAGCATAAAAATAACTACGAACAATACCAGGTCGGGCTCGCTTCTCCTTCTTGTATCAGTTGAAGACTTTATGTCCAAATGAGCTCTCCATTTTTAAGTTTAGAAAAAGATTCCTTAAATACCCTGCCCCGTTCTTCATAATCAGTAAACATATCAAAGGATGCACATGCTGGAGACAAAATTATTGTATCACCTTTTTCGCTCACCTTCATTGCCTTTACAATGGCATCATCAAGGGAATCCGCCTGGCTAAGCTTAAAATCAGCAAATATATCTGAAAAATATTCCCTGGATTCACCGATAAGCACTAAAGACCTTGCCTTTTCCCTCAAAACATTACTGAGGCTGCCATAATCTCCGCCCTTTTTTCTTCCGCCAATTATCAATATGCCTTTACCAAGTATACTTTTCATGGCCATTTCAACGGCCCCAACGGTGGTTGCCTTAGAATCATTGATAAATATCCTTCCTTCATAAATTCCAATTTTCTCCATTCTGTGTTCCAGTCCCTGGAAGGAATAAATGGCTTCGGCAATGGATTCAATTTTCGGTTCTATCTTCTTCATCCACAGTATTGACATTACTATCAAAACTGATGCCATTACATTTTGTACATTATGAAGGCCCAGGATCTGCATTTTGCTAACATCTATAATTCTGGTATCCTTACAGCTTTCTCCCATACATATATATCCGTTTTCATAGAATATATCAGATGATTTATCAATTAATGAAAATGAATGTTTCCTTGACTTTACGCTCTCCAAAGATTTTTCAACCAGCATATCATCTTTATTATATATAAAGGAGTCCTCCTTTTGCTGATTCATGGCAATTCTAAATTTAGTCTCTGCATAATCATCCATTCCTTCATATCTATCCAGGTGATCAGGAGTAATATTCATTATTGCTGAAATATGGGGCTTAAAGTCCTTTATGGTTTCAAGCTGGAATGATGATAATTCAATAACAGTCACCGAGTCATCCTTTGTTTTGTCAACTAACGAAATTAAGGGGATGCCAATATTTCCTCCCACGAATGTATTAATGCCAAGCCTGTTCAGTATATGCCCGGTCAATTCAGTGGTAGTTGATTTTCCGTCTGTACCCGTAATTGCAATTACCAGGCCCTTAAGATAATTATATGAAAGTTCAATTTCAGAAATTACTGGAATACCCCTGCCATATGCCTCCCGAATGAGAGGAATAGACTTTGGCACTCCGGGACTTAATATTATAATATCAAAACCTTCATCCAGCAACTCAGGGGACTGACCCCCAACTGAAACTTTTACTTTTGAATTAAGCTTCTTAATTATATCTTTTAGCTCATCCCTATCCTTAATATCATTGACAGTTGTACTGACTCCCATCCTCGCAAGAAAGTTCGATGCAAAAAGCCCCGTCCTTGCTCCAAGGCCAACTACTAATGCTTTATCTATATTCAATTCTTTCATTTTCTAAACTATAGTACCTTTAACGAACTGAGGCCCAAAATCGCCAATATAATACCTAGAATCCACATGCGCACAACTACCTTCTGTTCCGGAATTCCAGACAGTTCAAAGTGATGGTGGATAGGGGCCATCTTAAATACCCTTTCCCCCCTGAATTTATATGAAACAACCTGTATTATTACAGACATGGCTTCAATTACAAATATCCCGCCCACAATAACCAGGAATATTTCCTTTTTAATCATTACGGCAACAATACCGATTATACCGCCCAGGGCAAGAGAACCTGTATCGCCCATGAAAACAGCAGCGGGGTTGCTGTTAAACCAGAGAAAACCCATTGACGCCCCAATTAATGCGGACAAATAAACAGTGAGCTCCGCACTGTGAGGGATATAGGGTATTCTAAGGTATGCTGATATTTTAAAATGCCCCGACAGATAAGTCATAATACCAAGGCTCAATACTACTATCATAACATTTCCGATTGCCAGCCCGTCAAGTCCGTCGGTAAGGTTAACTGCATTGGAGTATCCAATGATTACAATTACTGAAAAGACAATCCATATCCATCCCATATCCATAATTGCTTCGTTTACAAAGGGAATAAAAAGTGTTGTGGCGTGTTTCGAGCTTGATGGGAAAAAGTATATTGAAAGGGCCACGGCAAGGGCAATAATAATCTGAAATAGAAGCTTAATTTTAGCCGATACTCCATCCTTTCTTTTATAGACAACCTTAATATAGTCATCAGCAAAACCAAGGATACCGAACAATATGGTTGCAGCAAGGAGGATTATGAGATAGTGGTTAGAAAAATTTCCCCAGAGCATTGTTGAAAGCAGAACTGAACCGAGAATTATGATACCGCCCATTGTAGGCGTGCCGGCCTTCATTTTATGGCTTTCCGGCCCCAATTCCCTGATTTCCTCCCTTAGCTTAAGTTTCTGAAGCCACTTTATGATTATTGCCCCCAGAAGCAATACCAGGACCAACGCAGTTAAGGCTGCATAGGCAGATCTGAAAGTTATATACTGCAGCAGCCTCAAAAACGATAAATACTCCTGCAGAGGAAGTATGAAATGATAAAACATTACTCCCCTCCGGTAATCAAAGAATTAACGACTTCTTCCATTTTCATTGACCTTGAACCCTTCACCAAAATTACATCATCCCTGTTAACTTTGCTTTTTAAAAAATCAATCATTTTAACCTTGCTCTCGAAGTACAGCAAATTTTCGCTGTCCATACCGGTTTTTTTTGCACCCTCGATATAGGTTTTTGACATTTCACCCCAGGCGCATAGCATATGAAATCCGTATTCCCCCACGAGTTTCCCCGTTTCAAAATGATAGGATTCCCACTTTTCACCCAGTTCCTTCATATCCGATAAAACGGCAATCTTTCTCCTTTCCGGAAAAATCTCTCTCACCGATGACAGTGCGTATTTTGAAGACAGGGGGTTTGAATTATAAGTATCATTAACAACAATAAAGCCCCGGTCTATTACCTGGCTTCTGCCGCTGACATTTTCAAAAGTGCTCAGTGATTTATTGATAGTTTCCAGTTCAATATTAAATTCCAGGGCGACTGCAATTGCCCCGAGGAGATTATAAACATTATGGATACCATAAAGAGGCGCCCATATTTTTTCACCTCCATAAAAAAGCTCTATACCATTTGCGGAAAGATGATATTCCCGGGGATAAATATCTGCATTATCATTAATTCCGAATGTCTTTACGCTGAGGCCCAGTGACTTTGATTTTTCCAACAACAGGTCAAAGCTTTCAGTATCTCTGTTTATCAACACCACGGAACCCCTGCTCATGCCATTTAGAATCTCCGATTTTGCACGGGCAACATTTTCAACAGTGTCAAAAAATTCAATATGCCCTTCACCAATATTTGTTATAAGCGAAATATCGGGCCTGGACATTCTTGACAGCCTGTCAAGTTCACCTGCATGGTTCATACCCATTTCAATTACGGCAACCTCATGGCCTTCATTTAAACCTAATAGCGTAAAGGGTACGCCTATTTCATTATTGTAGTTCTTCTCATTCCTCAGGGTAGAATGTTTTTCTTTTAAAATACTAAAAACCAGCTCCTTCGTTGTTGTTTTTCCGTTTGTCCCTGTTATTCCCACTACCCTGGGATTAACCTCCTCCCTGTGCTTTTGTGCGATCATACCGTAAGCTTTCAAAGTATCATCACATCTTATAAGCGCAATATCGTCACCGGCAAAATTCTCATAACCATCTTTCATGCTTAAAAAACAATTAACTTTTGACCCTTCAGACAGTTCCTTGATGAAATCATGGCCGTCAAACTTCTCCCCTACAATGGGTATAAAAAGATTGTTACTGCCCAGTTGCCTTGAGTCTGTAGTTATTGTATCTATTATCAAGTCTTCCTTCCCTTTTATTTTTTTACCCTTAATTATTTTCCTAATATTTCTCACGGTAGAATTATAGTGAACTTTCATTTATGCAGACCTTTCCAATATATACTTTTCCGCAACCTCGCGATCATCAAAGTGAATCTTCCCCGTTTCCAATATCTGATAATCTTCGTGGCCCTTGCCTGCAATGACGATTATATCTCCATCCTCTCCCATGGAAATGGCCCTCTTTATTGCCTCTTCCCTGTCAGGAATTATTTCATAATTTTTGCCCTCAATACCACTTACGATGTCATCAATAATCCCCGCGGGGTCTTCAGACCTGGGGTTATCGCTTGTAATTATTGCCATATCTGAATTCTCCACGGCAATTTTTCCCATTATGGGCCTTTTCGTTTTGTCCCTGTCACCACCGCAGCCAAAGACACATATTATCCTTGAGTGGATAATTTCATTTACCGACTGCAAAAACTTTAACAGGGCATCGCTTGTATGGGCATAATCGACGATTATACTAAATCCAAGGCTTGATTTTACCACATCAAACCTTCCCGGTACCCTTTCAAGGCTCTTAAGTCCTTTTTGAATTATCTCTATGGGGATATCAACAGCATGCAGTACGGCTATGGCGGCAAGTGAATTATATACGTGAAAAGTGCCGGCAACACTTAAGCCTATGCCTATTTCATTGATGGGCTTTTCAAGGATATAACTTAACCCTCCAATGGAATTATCAATACTGTCCGGCACGGGCCTGTATGACGCTTCTTTGCCAAGGCCAAAACTCAACATTGCAAAACCATAATGGTCCCTTGCGTTTAAAATCTGTTTTCCATAGTCATCGTCAATGTTTACAATGCCGAAACGCTTTTCCTTGGTACTATTCTCAAGGAGGTCAAATATCCTTTTCTTAGCCTTGAAATATTCATCGAAGTTTTTATGATAATCCAGGTGGTCTCTTGTGAGATTAGTAAATACGGCAATATCAAACTCAACATCATCCACCCTGAAAAGGTCAAGGGCATGAGATGAAACTTCCATTATAATTACATTTACACCGTCATTCCTCATAGTGCTCATGAATTCCTGAATATCCTTTGACTCGGGCGTGGTATTTTTAGCTGCTATCTCTTTGTCAGCCCACTTATAACTTATGGTGCCGATTATACCAGGCTCCAGTCCCTGATACTTTAACACCGACTCAAGCATATATGTAATGGATGTTTTTCCGTTTGTTCCGGTAATGCCAATTACCAGCATGGACTTTGAAGGTAAACCGTAGAACACTGAAGAAATTACCGAAAGTGCGCGTCTGGTATTATCAGATGCCAGGACCGATATACCCTTTTCATAAAGATGGCTAAACTCGGCCCCCCTGTCACTTGAGACAACAACAGCAACGGCCCCCCTGTCCATACAATCATCCAGATAATCATGCCCGTCACTTTCAAAACCGGTAATAGCCACAAACAAACTGCCTTCTTTAACATTGCGGGAATCATACTCCACCGAAGAGATAACGCTGCCAGCAACATGCAGCGGCTTTACTATTCCCTTGCAGCCATCAATAATATCATTAAGGTTCATCTTAGTGAATGCTTTTTCCTTTGTTTTTTTTATCCCTAATTATCAGTACTTCATAATCCCCGGGAACAACCTTTTTTAAACCCTGTACTCTTGCGTACTGTTCAATTACTTTTGTCCTTTTGTATCTTTCTATCCAGTATTTAAGCTTATCATTACTGTTTAAAATATTCTTTTCTATCCTGTCCAGTTTACGGTGTTGTAAATTAATTTTCATCACCTCAATGTTCTGCCAAACATACATAATGGCAAAAAGATTAATGAAAAACACTATTACAAAAGTAATTGAACAGTACGCAAGAGTACAGGGTTTAAAAAAG
>JBHPHB010000026.1:0-21772 GCA_042569985.1 Spirochaetota bacterium
GAGATTTCCACATAAAATATGCTTTAAAACCGTCTAAATTTCGGGGGTCATTATATAATGATGATCATGCGGAATAACAGGGTTTCAAATTTATTTTTTGCAATAATTATACTATTAATTTTTGGTGTGTTCACCAATTGCAGTAAGCTAAAGAATCCCTTCAAAGAATCTTCAATAATACCGCCTGTAGATACATGCGGCTATAGCGGATGCCATCCTGCAAGCCCCCTTCGTCAAACCGATCCTGTTTCGGGAAGCCATACTACCCACCTGAACAGGGGATACAACTGTGACATGTGCCATATTGATTATTACGACAGGCCCGTGCACATGAACGCGGTACAGGAAGCCCAGTCTGTTGGAGTTGTTGTTTTCTTTGACCCAGTACTTGGAACAAGTGAATGGAATGACATCAATAATACATGCAGCATAACCTGCCATGGTAATGTACACGTAAAATGGTATACCGGATCGTCAGGTGCCGGATGTGTGGCATGTCATTCAGTTTCACAGGGAAGCAGGCGGGGAGTCAGTCTGGAATTTGATTCCTCAAGCCAAAATTCCCACTTTGGCCAGAACCTGGATAATAATGCATGCCTGGTCTGCCACGACCAGTCGACCCACATGGATGGCTGGGTTGATCTATTTGCACAGGATGAAGAATATACAGAGGCCTTTAACAGCTCCCTTGTGAGCATATACCGTTTCCAGCAAGTGCAAAACCTTTCTCAAGAATATGACCTGTCAAATTTTTGTATTGGATGCCATGATTCCGACGGCGCAACCCGTCTTGGGGCAAATGCACTGGACCCTTTTAATAAAGGCAATTCATATAGTATGCTTTCCAGTACAATCAACATAGCAGAAAGGCTCAGCGGTACACTTCAGTGGGTAGAAATGTATGGATCTGGATTAGGGGCTCGCGGTACACAGAGGAGGGTAAACAGCCACCATGATATAAATTATGATGACCAGATGTGGAGTGGTTCACGGGTTGAATGCTATAATTGCCATGGCGCCCATTCGGCAACAAAGACAAGGCCACTGGTTGATCCCTTTGATACTTCAAGACCCTGGGACTATAACCCTGGTAATGGTACCGCATCTCAGATTAATTCATTTTGTTTAAGCTGTCATAGTGGTGGAGATGACGGGAAGCCTATTTTACCGGCAGGAGTAATAATGGCCGGGTCAACTAAAACAATTTTACAGCAAACTCTCGAGTTTGATCCATCGGGTTGGCAGGATTATAATTTAGCTTATGGCCCGGGTTATTCCTGTGCATGGGTAAATACCGGGGAGTGGGTTGATACTTCGGCAAACTGCATTTCAGACCCGAGTCAGTATGGTAATGGCACAATGAATACTCCGGACTCATCTTGCTATAGCGATCCCAATTATAAACGTGGAATTGTATCAGGAGGGATGGTACCCTGGTCGGATGATTGTGGTGGGCTTTTAGCGCCTAAAACAGGAGTTTCTGTATTTATGGAAGAGGGACTTTTTGAGGTTGGCGACACCATTACATTTAAGTATTGTTCACAGTTTGGCGGTCTTTGCAGTATTGATGAATATTTTTACTTTAATGGATGGGCAACAATTACAAATGCAACCATAAGTTTAGACCTCTCAGGGGATGTTTCTCTAATGAGGGGAATAAATTCCGACAGCCCAATCTATTCATCAGAGCCCTGGAGCGTGGGGCATAAATGGGACGATAGTAAGCACGGGCCTATTTCTGTCCGGGACGGTGTATCTGATCATGAAAGTTATAAATCAGGAGCGCCTTCGCAGTATGCCTATGAACTGAAATGCACAGACTGCCATGATTCCCACGGATCATATACTGCATCGAATCCAGAGGGGAACCCCTATGCAATACGGGACAGGGTGGATGGATCCATGTATCTTGATGACGGATATAAAGGTAATTACTTTACATTATGGGATGTGTACCCCGTGCCAAAGGACGTTGTTATAACCATACCGGGAGATACAACACTGCCATTTTACCAGGAACTTTGCCTTGCCTGTCATTACACCGGGTATTCGGAAATACAGAGCGGAACCGGAGGGCATGCTGACTGGGAAAATATGCGGTGCAGTTTATGCCATCAGCACGGCGGTTCATCAGGTGGAAATTAATGAAAATATTTATATAAATTATATGATGAATATATATATAATAATAGGAGTAACAAAATGAAAAAGAAAATTTTAAAAATTATGAAAAAATATATGTTAAAAATAATGATAATAAGCATTGGCCTTGCCATTGCCATTTCAGGCTGTAAAAGTAGCAGTTCCGGAAATGGACCGGATGAGCCTGGTGTAACTTTGATTGTTGTCACAACAACTGTTGACGGAAGTTCGGGAACGCCTGGACAGGAGGTCAATGTAGTAATTGGCGGGACTGCAGATTATGATGTTAATACAACTTCCGGAAATGTTACACAGGAAGTATCAGCGGGAACTTACAATGTTGCATGCGGCTCTGTGCCGGGCTACCTTGCCGGGGGTAGTATTGTTAACCAGGAACTGGCAGAAGGGGATATGATTAATGTAACATGTTCTTATATTACTATTCTGGAAAATTCAATAAATGTAAGTACCACTGTTGACGGAAGTTCCGGAACCCCCGGGCAGGAGATCAACGTAGTCATAAGTGGAGATGCAGACTATGACCTTAATACATCGTCCGGCATAGTCTCACAGGTAACAACAGCGGGCACGTACAGCGTAACATGTGGCGCAGTTGATGGTTACACACTGGAAGGCAGTGTTGTTGACCAGGTGATTGATGACAATGGCACCATTGATGGTAATGGTACCATTAATGTAACGTGTGAATATACGAGGATACCGGATAATGGCACCATAAATGTGACCACCACTGTCAACGGTGTCACAGGGACCCCGGACCAGGAGATCGATGTAGTTATAAGCGGGGATGCCGATTTTGATCTTAATACTACTTCCGGGACTGTTTCACAGGAAACTGACCCCGGCACATACAGTGTTGCCTGCAGTGAAGTTCAAGGTTATACTGTAAGCGGCAGTGTTGTTGACCAGGTACTGGCCGAAGACGGTTCGCTTAATGTAACTTGCGCCTACTCAGCGGGTGCCATAAATGTGAGCACTACAGTTAATGGTGTTCCCGGAACCCCCGGGCAGGAGATTAATGTAATAATTTCCGGAACTGCTGACTATGACCTTAATACAAGTTCCGGAAATGTTGTACAGGAAACCGGTACCGGCACTTATAGTGTTGCCTGTGATCCAAATATAGTAGGTTATACAGTAAGCGGCAGCATATTTGACCAGGTGCTGGCTGAAGACGGTTCACTTAATGTAACATGTGCCTATATAACTACTACAACCGGAACCATAAATGTGAATACCACTTATGATGGTGTTCCGGGTACACCAGGGCGGGAAATATCTGTTTCAAT
The DNA here is from genome assembly GCA_042569985.1 of Spirochaetota bacterium. Lineage (GTDB taxonomy): Bacteria > Spirochaetota > UBA4802 > UBA4802 > UBA5550 > JBHPHB01. The sequence goes on from JBHPHB010000026.1 coordinate 3,453, forward strand.
TCAAGGACCGCCAAGTTTTAATTTGACTACAGACGAGAATGGAACTTTATCGAAAATAACCAATTCAGGTATTTATAATATAGTATGTGAAGATGTTCTTTTTTATGAAGTTACAAATCCCTCTGTACAGGTTTTAAATGCAGATGGTGAAGTTAATGTTACCTGTGCCTATGTTAACGGCACAGCATCTTTTTCTGAAGATTTTGATTCTTATAATGATGGGGATAATGTAACAGGATGGACTACCAGGAATATTCAGGGCTCAATTGTACCTGTTACATTTACAGCATCGACAACAACACCTCTTGGTGGAACCGGTCTATGCGGGGATGTACATAATTATGATGGTGCTTGGGCCGTTGGAGCTGATCTTTCATTGGATAATCTAAAGCCACGTTATGTGAAAGTATGGATTAGAACTGTTAGTGGGGATGGATTTTTTTGGTTATCATCTGGTGAAACTAACTTCATTTATGTTAGATATTTGAATTCCTGGGGATATCCACCATGGTTTTATAATATTGGTTCTACATATTTTTCAGCACCTACTAAGCCTTCAGGGTGGTTTAAAATTGAGATTATGGATATAGATTGGATTAACTATACATATGATGTTTACATGGATGATGTTTTAATTGGTGAGGATAAAGAATTTGAACCTATGATCGGCATTGATACTATTACTGTTGGAGGAGGGAGATCAGGTGCAAGCTCTACCTATTTCGATGATATTGAAATTTGGGAATAGGGTATATTGCATCCTGTAAACCAGTTTTATTTATTGCAAATAATTAGAGTGTTAATTTTTATAAAGATTCAGGGAGCTTCTTAGAGGGAGCTCCCTGAATAATAAAACTTTAGAATATAAAGCATAAAGAATATTGAAATAATTCATTATATGAAATTTACGAGAAACTTTTTAAAATATACTCTCCTTTTGAGCATACTTATATATTCGGCACCCCTATGGTCCTACCCAACGGTGAGTGGATTTTCCGACACGTCTGTCTATGTTTACAGCTCTGAACGGGATGACCTTGGCGGAACTCAAACAAAGGCAAGGATCCATGAGGGGGTAATGCTCAATGTTGATTTTATGAAGCAATTAAGCTTCCATACCTTCAACAGGATAACCGTTCGCACAGACACAAATGAAAATCCCGACATGTGGGACCTCAATATTTATTACGGGTATTTGGAATATGACTTTAGTAAGGATTTAATATTTCAATTCGGCCGTATTATGGACATTTCAAATCTTGCTTTTACTTTTTATGATGGCGTGAATCTTGAATATAAATTAAAGTTTTCAAACCACAAGGCAAACCTTTTCACTTATGTGGGCTTTGTTGTCAATGATGATTACCTGGAGCATGAAAACAGCATACACGATTTCAGCAGTTTCGATTACCGCAGCCTCTTTACAAAGCAGAGGAACGGTGACTATACAACGGGCGCGAAGGCCAATATATTTCTAAATAAACTAGGCATTATTGCCCTTGATTACCAGGTCCTCTTCAATGAAAATAAACTCGCAGAGCAGTATGTAAACTTTAATTTTGATACCTTTTTTTCTAAAATGATCAGGGCCTATGGCTATGTTAATATTGATACCATAGATAACCTGCCTTCCAATTCGCATATAGCGGTGAGGATAAATCCCCTGGATAAATTTTCCTATATATTTGAGTATGAATATTCCAGGCCGGTTTTTTTAAAAGACTCATTTTTCTGGGCATACTTTATTCCCTACGGCGCCCATAGTTTAAACAACATATTTTTATATATAATAAATAAAGATATGACTGTTGACTTTCAGTATTCCGCACTGCTCTATGATGCTACAGATGAATCGGGGCATGAGATTTCGACAAAGTTTATTCACAGGGATATTTTTGATTTTACTTTAAAGTTTTATTTCGGCTTTCTCACTGGGCCCGAGGGGCATAAAATTAAAACACAGGTTTTTGGAGCAAGGCGTATATGGATTATTGACGCCATTGCCGGATTTGGTGCCGTATTTTACAGTGATGATGAAGAGCTGAATAGTTTTTCACAGTCATACTACCTGTCATTAGGTGCCAGGTCCAGGATTATGAAGTCATTGGTTTTATCTTTTAATAGTGAATTCTATGCAAATCCTAAATATTATTATGATACGAGAATGGTCTTTTCTGTTAAGTACTTATTTTAACCGGGTGACAAAATGAAACACAGAATTAAATATATTTACATAATGCTTCTGCTCATAACAACACTGGTGACACTGTTGTTTTCCGGCAATAAGGTTTTCAATCACAAGGGCCATACTGAGCAGGATATGGAATGTACACAGTGCCATAAAAAAATAAAGACCAGTGTCTCAGCTGAAGATATGAATCTCCCCGGAGAAGATTCCTGTAGTGAATGCCATGAAAGTAAACTTTTCAAAGCTACTAAGTTTTACAGGTCAGCACCTAAATATAAAATTAATAACAACCACCAGGTTCACAGTGACATGGGCCATGACTGTACTGTTTGCCATGAAAAAATAAATGATCCCGATTATGTCCCGGGAAGCGCTCTTCCCGACATGCAGGTTTGCTATAAATGCCATGATAATAAAACTGCCCCAAAAACATGTACTCTCTGTCATGTTGAAAAAATGCCATTTCCTCACAAATTGCATGTGGACAAATCAAAATGTGAAGATTGCCATAAGGATGTTGTGAAAAGTAATACCGTTCTGGGGCCAAGGGACCAAAAGGAAAGAGAAAAAGTTTGTATAAAGTGTCATGCAGAAAAGGATAAATACCCGGCTGTTATTAAGTATCTCAACAGGGAAAGGGGCATGACATATAAATTTAATCATAGCCTTCATATTGAAAATGAAAAGAAGGCCTGCGAAGATTGCCATTCAGTTGTAAACCAGAGTGACGATTTTCAATATTCAGAAATTATCCCGAAAATGGCGTATTGCTTTACCTGTCATGATAATTATAAGGCCACAAAAAATTGCAGCCTCTGCCACTTTGATGAACAAATGCCTGAAGACCATAATGAAAACTGGGAGACCCTGCATAAGGTCAAGGCAAATTATGATTACAAGTCGTGCAATGCCTGCCATTATGAGAAAAGTTTCTGCTTCAAATGCCATAATGGAATAAAAAAGCCCATAAATTCTCATAATCCAAATTATGAGTTAACACATAAATATGATGTCTCAGTGAGTAACAGGAGCTGTAAGTCCTGTCATTTCCAGCGGTTTTGTAAAAGCTGCCATGCATCAAAGGGGATCAGGCCGGGGAATAAATTTGGTTTCAGTCCTCACCCTGCGGGCTGGTTAAATCCCAATTCTCCCGATTTTCATAACAGGAAAGCAAGACTCCGGCTGAGTGCATGCACTGCGTGCCATACTAAGAATGACTGTAATTTCTGTCATATTAAACGCAGGCGCTGACAAATATTTTTTTCTTACTTTTCCCACTTGCATATTTCAGAATTAAGCTCTGTGTTAAATTTACGCATTACTGCGCTTGTAGTTGTAATTTTAATTAGAAAAAGGGAATTTAATATTTTTTCCTGGAATGCTTTCCTTTCTTTTTCTGATACAGTTTTTCCCTTCAATCTTTTTTTCAGGAGTATATTTATTGAATTTAAAAAATTCCATTTCTTGAGTTTGGCTTTAATCAGCCGCGCATTGTCCTTCATTGTAATAAGTTCGGCAGTACCGAATATTTGAAGGCTCTTCTGCCTTTTTGAATGGTCCAGGGGCTGTTCATAAACTGCAGCGGAAACATTGCTGTTCTTTCTAATATTTGCAATTTTTTTTCCCGGCTCTCCAATAATGTAGATGGTGAGGCCTTCGTTGAAAAATTCCAGTGGTGTTGCCCTGGGCATATCATTTCTTGAAGTCGCCAGCACAAGGCAGTTTTTGTGTTTAATTCCGCAGCTGTATTTATTTGGTTTCCTATCGGGACGTCCGCATGAATTGTCTAAAAACTTAACCATCTCATTTTTTATTTGGGTTTTGGTTTGTTTCATTTTTTTATTTTTCATGTTTAATCCTGCCTGTTTTTTAATTATGTTTCAGGGGAGTTGTGAGACTGCCTTTACTCCCACAACTCCTGTAATATGCTGCACATGTTAATGCAAAATTGGCATGAGCCCTAATGGTCACCGCCGCTGCATGTATTCTCAGTGCTGAATTTCGGCAGCCTGCCTTCTTTAAAAGCTGAAATAACATCATTGACCCTGTTGAGGCCGTCATTATGATAAACATCAATACCAACAGAGTTAAAACCCATGAGGGGCCTCATGCCCATACCGCCGGCTATTAAAATTTGAACACCGTTTTGCGAGAGGTGGTTAACCGGCGCCATGCATCCTCCCTGGACATGGGGAAGGTTTTCCAGCAGGGATATATCGGCCACTTCACCTTCTTTTATGTCTACAATGGTAAAAAGGTCGCAGTGTCCAAAATGGCCCGACATCTCTGAAAGCAGTCCTCCGGGATTATTTGATGGTATTGCAATTTTTAATTCTTTCATATCATATCTCCAATATTATTTTTTTATTCAAAAATTTATATTTTAATTCTAATCTTCATGGAGCCATTTTTCCTTACTGTCAACTGTTATGTTTCCCATTTTCTTATCACCGTTAAAGTATTTTTCCATCCATCCGGTTCTAACATTGCATTGTTCGTCAAAGCCGGGGTTATATGGCTTGATGTCAAGAAGAGGTGTACCGTCCACCATGTCTACCCCCTTTATTATCAGGGTATTATCTTTAATGTCAATTAACTCAACAATGGTCAGCCCAATATGGTTTGGTCTGTGGGGAGACCTGTAGGCAAATACCCCATGCTTTTTATTATCCATGTAGGGCTTTCCCACAAGCTTGACATGGCTGCTTTTATGAAAAGAGTAAATGAGTATGAGGTGTGAAAACCCATCAATGTCCATTAAGCCTTCCCTGTATTCTTCATTAACCTCAACTTTGCCTTCATGTTCAGGCATTAGTTTACCCTGGATGGGAATGTTGTCGTCTACATCCTTAAAGGGTGTATGGATAGTTCCAATGGGCTTCATTACTATTTCATTTGATTTTTTCATAAATTATTTCCCACATATCTTCTATGCTTTTTGATGTATTACCATTGCAATATTCTATTAAACTCTTTCCTTTAATTTGCGCCTTTGTGAAATTATTATCATATGGTATTTTTGCAGCCACTTCTATGTTATGACTGGAGCTAAACTCTTCAATTTTTTTAGTCATGTCACTATTAAGATCATATTTATTTATGCAAATCATTTTGTTTATTCTAAAGTGATCCGCAAGCTCACTCACTCTTTCCAGGTCATGAAATCCCGAAACGGTTGGCTCGGTTACAATTAGGACCAATCCTGTGCCGGTAATAGATGCAATTACGGGACATCCAATTCCCGGGGGGCCGTCAATTATAATCAGTTTATATTCATTCTGTTCGGCTGATTTTTTTGCCTCTTCCCTTACCTTTGCAACAAGTTTTCCCGAATTATCCTCGGCAATGCCAAGTTTTGCATGCACCAGCGGGCCGTGCCTTGTATCCGACAAAAACCACTTTCCCGCAATTTTTGTTTTCATCTCTATTGCCTCGTAAGGACAAAAATAAGCGCAGACACCGCAGCCCTCGCAGTTTATTGCTTCTATTTCATGCTTTTCATCGGTTAATGAAATGGCATCATATCTGCACACTTCCATGCATCTGCCGCATTCGGTGCACTTACCCCTGTCCAATATTGCCTCTTTCCCGCCTTCAAAGTCTTCCTCAATTTTTACAGAGGGATTTAGAATGAGGTGCATGTCAGCTGCATCAACATCGCAGTCCGCCATTACCTTATCTTCTGCAAGGGCTGCAAATGATGCAACAATACTTGTTTTTCCCGTACCGCCTTTTCCGCTTATAACAACTAATTCTTTCACTTGATGTCCTTTATTACAATTTTAATAGTATTTTTCCCAGTTCATCCTGAAATTCATTGATAAACACTTCAATTAGTTCACCCTTTGAATAACCTTTGGCAACTTTTTTTGAGTCCGGGATTGATGCTATTATATCAATGTTTTCCTTTTTACAGTAATCGTTTACCCTGCTGTCGCCAATATCCGCCCTGTTGATTATAACCCCGAAGGGCAGGGCAATTTCCCGGACCATATTAACTGCAAGTTCCAGGTCGTTCAGTCCAAAGGGAGTTGGTTCTGTAACAAGGGCCACATAGTCCGATCCTTTAATTGACTCGATAACCGGGCAGGATGTACCCGGGGGTGAGTCAATTATATTGATCATGTTATTATCTATATCTTCTTTTACGGCTTTAATCAGGGGAGGGGACATTGCTTCTTTAATATTCAATCTTCCTCCAATATATTTGATGTTATTGATATTCCCTTTTTCAATAAAGCCTATCTCTTTCCTTATTTCAGTAATAGCTTCCCTGGGACATGCAAGAAAGCATCCCCCGCATGAATGGCACATATCGGGAAAGACTAGTGGTTTGTCTTTTACCATTACAATGGCGGAAAACTGACATATGGTGCTGCATTGTTCACATCCATTGCATTTATCATCGTCAACAGACGGGACAAGTGTATGAACGGGTATTTTTTTTTCGATATCAGTTTTTAGAAAAAGATTGACATTGGGTTCCTCAACATCACAATCAATGACCCTCACAGGTAGTCCCCTGCCTCCAATATATCCTGCCATTGCCGTTGATATTGTTGTCTTTCCCGTTCCGCCTTTTCCGCTTGCAATTGCAACCTGCATTTTTTTCTTCCTCTTGCAAAATTGGGGTATAAAGTTTTTAATTCTTATACCCCTGTTTTTTGCTCACTCTTTATTATCTTCTTCAATGGATGCTCTGCTTTTTTCAATAGTCTCTAACACTGAGTTCATTTCATTAAGTTCAGTTTTTAAACTTTCAATCCAATCTTTTAAATGATTTTTGTTATCGTTGTCTGTCTGTTTGAATTGAGTGATGTTGTTTCTCCTCCAGCCCGGTTGGCCAGTTTCACGGTAAATATTTCTATTTCCCATTCTTCTGCCTGTACCTGATAAAAAGCCTCTTCCTCCATATGCATTTCCACCCTGTTTTGTAAAACCCGGTGAATGATGTCCTGTGCAATATCCGGCCTTTCTTCCGGTAATTGGCCCCTGGCCAAGTGGTCCTCTTTTATCTCCTCCTGGCATTTTCTTCACCTCCTTTTAAAATGTTGTTTTACCAGTGGCCTTTAACATTTGCCCCTGTTGCTTCCTTAAGTTTATTTTTTTTATAGTCATCTATTGCCTGCTCAACTTTTCCTTCGGCACCTATCATTATTCTAATGTCTCCCTGTTCTAAAGTTGTGAATGCCTTCGGCCCCACATGTCCTGTAATCAGTACTTGCACCCCTTCATCGATCATACATTTTGCTGACTGTATTCCTGCACCCTGCATTGTTGACAGGTTTTTTGAGTTATCAATATATTTAAATTCTTTTGTTTCATCATCAAAAATGATAAAGCCCTGTGCCCTGCCGAAACGCTCGTCAACATTTGAGTTTAATTCCTTTCCATGTGAAGTTATTGAAATTTTCATTTTTCTAGTTCTCCTTTTTATTTAGATCAATTATTTCCTGGTAACGAAGACATTGCCTTCTCCTGTTACCGGTCTGTTTGCTTTTTCCTCTCCACCTGTAGCCAGGCATTGCAAAACAATCTATAACAAGCTTATCATCAATATATGCTTCAATTACTTCTTCAATCTGGCCAATAACTCCGGGTATTAAGACTATATCCTTTGAAAGGATATAGTCTGCATAGGGCTTGCTTATGGCACTGCAGATTATTGTATTAATTTCTGAATTTATAAGTTTTTCAAGTCTGTTAAAATCAGGGCCCATTTCTAAATCTAAATTATACCGCTTAGTTATTGTTTTATTTTCAAATTTGATAATTGAAAATTTACTTGAAACATCAAAAAGGGGAGATACCCTTTCTTTATAAACGGGGATTGCAATATTTTTTCGCTTCATACCATATTATACAGCAAGTGTTGTGCCAAACTTTCCAGAAAAATAATTAGATTAAATAAAAGTGGAGTATTTAGCTGAATTTTGAAATGAAAATAAAAAAAATAGAATGAAGAAGGCTGGTTTCTATTATTATATATTGAAATTTGTTTTTTTTATTTCCTGATTAAGTAATCCAGAACGGTTTTAATTTTAAGTATTGCATTTTGCACTAATGTTGGTTTAAAAACTACTGCAATATGCAATCAAGATTTATTTATTTTATACTTGTTAATCTTTCTCCATAATGTTGAAGCATCTATACCAAGCTCCCTGGCTGTTTTTGACCTGTTCCAGGAATTTCTCTCAAGTGATTTTAAGATATGGTATTTTTCAAAATCTTCAAGTGTCATCCTTTCGGGATAGGAGTCTTCATCACCCCTGAACTTTTTTGGCAGGTGTTTCTTTTGAATATAGTGTTCATTGCAAAGTACAAATGTGTGTTCAATTATATTCTCAAGTTCACGTATATTCCCGGGATAGTCATAATCCATCAGAATATTTATAACTTCATCTGATATACCTTCAATATTTTTTCCTTTTACGGCATTGTACTTTTTGATAAAATGATTTACCAGGAAAGGTACATCCTCTTTCCGTTTTTTTAATGGAGGAAGTTCAATGTTTACAATGTTGAGGCGGTAATAAAGGTCGTCCCTGAAATTGCCTTTTTTAACTTCCATTAATAATAACTTATTTGTTGCTGCAATTATTCTTACATCGGCATTAACAGGCTTTAAAGCTCCCAGTGGTTCATACTCCCTTTCCTGGAGAAACCTGAGCAGTTTGACCTGCAGGGCCTGGGATATTTCTCCTATCTCATCCAGGAAGAGAGAACCCCCTTCGGCCATTGTTATCTTGCCCGGTTTATCCTTTCTTGCATCAGTAAAGGCACCCTTTTTATATCCAAATAGTTCAGATTCCAGGAGTGTATCGGGCAATGCCGCGCAATTTATTGTAACTATTGGTTTATCTTTTCGTTTGCTTAAATTATGGATTGCCTTGGCAATAAGTTCTTTACCCGTGCCGCTGGGCCCTTCAATTAATACGGAACTGTCGCTCTCAGCAATGTTGGGAAGGAGATTAAATATATCAAGCATCGATTTGTTTTTACTGATTATATCCTCATAAGTGTACTTTGATTCTATTGTCTTTCTTAATTCTTCAATATCTGAGATATCCCTGAATGTTTCTACTCCGCCAATTATATTTTCATTTTCATCTTTTAAAAGGGCAGTGCTTACGCTGATTGTCACGCGTTCCCCGGTGGCATTGACTATATATATTGTTTTATTGATTATGTTTTTCCCGGTTTCAAGGGTTTCCTTCAGGGCGCAGGTATGTTCGCATATATTTGCATGGAAGATTTCATGGCAGAATTTTCCTATTCCTTCGTCCTCTTTTATGCCAAGAATTGTTTCCGCTGCCTTATTCATGGATGTGATCTTGTATTCGAGGTTAATTGTAAAAACACCATCGGCAATGCTGTCAATTATTATGTTTCTTTTTCCATTTTTGCTGTCATTGAGCATAATATAACTAAGTATTACTATTATAGATTTTAGTCAATAAAATTACTACAAAGAATTGAAGGTAAAAATTTGATGTTTAATCAGCACAAAAGTAAACCGGTAGTACTTTTATACTACCGGCTACTTAGGGTTTGGAGAGTTATATTTGTCAATGTTTTGGGATAAAAAATTATCCAAAACATACGACAAGAAATGCCCCTAAGGGCTTTTCTTACTTATTGAGTTTGAGTTTCAGGATGCATGGTTTGTCTTTACCCCGTGCAAGTCCTTCCCCTCCGTTTTTTTCAACATGGGCAACCCATTCTAGCTTAGGGTTTACGCCCTCCATAAATCCTTCGTCATGATACCTGGCAAAAATCTCGCACAACAGCCAAGGTTTGTCCGATTTTACCATATATCCGTCAAGAAGACCGCAGACATGGACCCTTGATTCGCTCTTATCCTTTTCCAGCATGACCCTTTCAAAGTCCAGTCCTGCAACTGCAAGTGCCCCGTGTGATTTCGGGTATATTTCAGTAAGGGCTATCTCAACATCTACATCTTCCGGTTTGTACCCTTCTTCTTCTCTAAAGCGTGCCCCCTTTTCCCGGGCATCTTTTTTTACTGCTTCTCCCATTACCTCTATAGCTTTTTCGCCCCATTCTTCATACGCCGCTTCAACAATAAGTCCCAGCATGCCGCCCATCTTGGCGACTGCCTCTTTGGCATATTCTACAATTTCAGGTGGTGCTCCAAAGTAGATATCCTTTTCTTCTTCTGCCATTAAATTCCTCCGTATTTATAAATCTATATCCATTATCAATTGATATATTCTAAACTATCCCGTCTTTGCTGATGCGTGGTACAACCCGCCTCTGCTCAAGGGAATCCGGCTTGATAAATTTCATAAAGGCGGCAACCACTTCTTTGCCCTTATCATCCTGCCTTGCCAGTGCAAGGGACCTTTCCATCGTTTCTTTGTCCGGATAAAACTGGATTTTTACGAAACGTTCGGGGCTTGTAAAGTAATCCTGAAATACTTCATATGATGAACATTCGTTCGCTTCCCAGAAAGGCTTTATAATCTCGTTGGTTGCCTTTAAATATTCTTCCTGTTTTTCTTCCGGTACTTCAAAGGTGAAAACTGCCATGTGCATTTTAATTGCTCCTGTGAGTTAAATATTTTAGTAATATATATTATAATGCAAAAAACGTACCAAAAGATGGAGCCGGGCAGTATAATGTGAAAAAAAACTTTTTTTTATGAAAAGAATTACCCTATGGGTAATATTGTTATAATATACCTCGTAAAATTTTGCAGGCCCCTTTGCTGTTTAGATATAATCCTAAAAACGCTGGAAGCAATTGGCTTAATATTGTTAGAGAACAAACTGCATTGCAAAAAGCAATGCGTGCCAGGGCCAGGCATTGCTTTTTGCAATGTTACTTAAAGTTGGAATTTTTTTTAGTGATATAATCTGATAATTTCCTTACTGAACTTATAGTATCTTGAATTAATATTTATTGATATACCTGGCATAATATGTGCTTCATAGTATAGTAGTTGAATAATTAATGAGGATGAAAAATTAATAAGGTATGCGGACATATACAGATGCAAAACCGTTCACAGAAGATCCTGATTATAATTCTAATAGAGAAAAAGCATTAAGAGGATTTGATCCGGGAATAATAGATGAACCCATTGCAGATATTATTAATGGCTTTGCAGGCCTTTCGTATTGTTATACACTTCAAAGCTGTTTTGGGCATTTTGTCCATGGTGAACAGAGAGATCTCAACAACATTGAGCCCTTATCCGGCTATGATGAAAATTCAAGGATCAGCTATAGAATAGCGTACCTGGCTTTCTGCATCGAGAATTCTGATAATGGCAGAAAGTTATACTGTGACCTGGAAAAGGTTCCCCGGATCGACCCCGGATATATACAATTCGGCAGTGCAGGCTGGTTCTGGAGAAGGTGTAAAAATACCTATGTCCTGCAGGTTGAGCCTGAGAAGGATAAAAATAAAGATAAAACCATTGTCAATATACAGGAGGCATTGCATTTAGAAAAGGTAAAGCTGCTTTTTTTTGATAAGTTAAGGGATATATTGAAGTGATTATTTTAAATTCTTTACCTGCAGGTAGTTTTCAATTTTTTTCTTAATGGGGTCGGGAAGCTTTATTCCCAGGGCCTTAAGTCTTGCATTATATTTTTCAAAAGAATATATGTGCCTGGATGTTGTTGCCAGGATTTTAAGATATGTCCTTATGCTCCCCTCCATCTCCTTTTTGAATTCAAGGTCTTTGTTTAACAAATCCTCTACTTCTTTGATGAGCTTGTAGTTGATGGGAGTAAACATTGCCCTGTAGGCGATGAACCGCTGTGTTGAATCACATTCAAAGTCCCTGTTGATAATACTGTTTTTTACCAGGTTCAGGTCGATACAGTCGATTATTTCATATTTATATTTATCCTTTAGGCTGTTTTTTAAAATATTTTCGGCCTGGTTATAATGGTTACATTTTTCCCATGGAGTTTCGCAGATTTGATTGCACTGGAGGTAAAGCACTATGTCGATATCAGAATTAAACTGGGACATGCCCATGTTTACGGAACCTGCAATATCCATTGCAATGCTTTCGACATTATCTTCGATATATTTTACGGCCTTATCAAGCTCTAAAAACCTTTTATCTGTTTCATCGGTTTTGAAAGTCCTGAAAAAATCCCTAATCTCGTTATAAAGATTTATCTCCGGTATATGGGAATACTTTTGAACTGAAGTATCATAGTTTTCATTTTTCCGTTTGGCATTATACCTGTTTGGATCTACAATGTTTTCTTCCCACTTACCCGATTTCATCGCATATTCTGCAATTTTATTTATTTTCCCTTGAACAAGTTTATTTAATACTACTTTCTCTATCACTGAATTTTCAATATAGATATCAAAGTATGTCCCCCCCTCCATAACGTCACCGGATGATGCAATTATTTCGCCAAAATTTGACGAATTCAGATATACCGTGTCCTCGCTCTCGACAAAACCCCAATCCTCATGGATATGGCCCGTGAGACATGCCAGTACCTGGTGATCATCGCAGTAGCTTCTCAGGGACAGTGAACCCGAAGGGCCCATACCGATTATTCGGTCCAGGATGCCGTATGCGGGTTCGTGGGTAATTACAATATCCGGTTTGCTTTTCTCAAAAAAACTATACATCTCATTATCCCATGTGTGCTCTTTGTCTGTTACCTCGTATTTAATTGCATATTTCTCCGGAATCATTGAGGGGATAATATCAGCTCCACCATAACCGGCAATAATAAGGCCGTTGATATTGTAGCTGTTCAGGTGCAGGTTCCTTTTACTGAGATGGGTGAACTTGAGGTCCATGTCATAGTTTCCGGGAAGGCAAAAAATATTCTTTGACACTGATGAGGAGATGACATTCTCCAGGGCGATATACTTCTGCTGCATTACCCTCCTGGCCCGCAGTGTATAGAGTTCATATTTTTTTACTTTATTCTTTATTTCAGGGGATATTTCAGGTGAATTTAAAATTTCAAATATAAAGTCCTCAAGGGAGATATTATCCCTGTCTGTCTTTTCCTTGAGAGATTCAAAAGTATGGTGGAGTTCGTCATACTTAATTACGGTATCGATGTTGTAAAAGGGGATATCTATTAAATCACCCGATATTATATAAATATCAGCTGAAGTATTATCAAGTAGTTCCTTTACACGGTCAAAGGCTCCATGTACGTCTGTGACATAGATAATCTTCATCCGCTAAAAAGTTATGAATTGGTCCTTTTTAGCATTGCACACAGGGCAGACATCAAGTTCAATAAAATCAGAAACATATCCGCAAACTTTACATACATGGTAAACTGCTTCACTCTCATCGAGCATGTGGTTCATGGCTTTTTGATACAGCTTTGAGTGTATCTCTTCAACATCCCTGTTTTGAGTGAAAATGAGTTCTGATGCCGTGTCTTTTGCGTCAATGGCTTCCTTTATGAATTTACTGTATGCAAGGTTAGCAACCTTCATTTCCGATTCAAAACTTTCGGCAAGGTTTTCCTCGGTGGTCTTAATCTGCTTTAGTTTTCTCAAAGACCGGGCAGCATGTATCTCCTCTGAATATGATATAACCCGAAAGAGTTTGGCAATCTGCTTATATCCGTCCTGGTCAGCTTTATCGGCAAAGAGCTTAAGCTTTATAGCTGCCTTTGCTTCACCGGTATATGCCTGGTGATGAAGGTCCTTAATATCGCTCATGTTGAATCTCCTTTTTATCTTTTAATATGTTTAGTCACCCGCATGATTGAAAGTGAATAAAAGTTTTTCTTAAATGATAGCCTTACTTTATAGTGGAAATTATAACCATGGTCGCATGGGTAGCGGCGACTACAATGGTAATGATTGCCAGTATCCTGTGAACCTTAAAGTTGAGTCTCCTGGCACCTAAAATTGCCGTGGTTAACAATAGGGTAAAGGTGAGAATTCCCATACCTATTATGGGATAATGCAAATTCACGGCGGATGTAGTTTTAACAGTTTCAGTGACCTTTGTTGCATTAGTGTTGGCGAACAAATTATTAATAAGAAAAATGTTTAACAAAAATAAATTTATTACTTTCATATGCTCTCCTTTAAAAATTTAATAATATGAAAATCATATATAAATGTTTTTTATAAATCAAGCAATTTTTAAATTATTGCCATGGCAAAACTATTTTTTTATGTTTTATTGCTATGGATTTTAACAGCAATGATTGCTGTTAGCGGTATGGAAACAAACATTCCCAGGCTTCCAATTACGGCTTTAACGATTTCATTTAACACGGGATTATAGTTGAGCACCATCCAGAAGGACATGCCCGGCTGGATTTTCATTGATATCCATAGTATTAGTGCAAGGGAACTTCCCACGTATGCCAGGATCAATGTGTTAACCATTGAGCCAAGTATATCCGTGCCGATTGTGAGCACCGATTTAAAAGCCTCTTTTTCTGATAACCCCGGGTTTGCCCTGTATATTTCCGCAGTTGAAGAGGCAATGGAAATGCAGACATCCATTATGGCACCCAGTGCGGCAATGATCATTCCCGATAAGACCAGCCCCCTGAGGTCAATATTAACATCGGAAGCATAGTAAATTGTGAGCATATCATTGGTAACAATACCGGATAGATGCATAATCCAGCCAAATGAAATTGCCAGTAAGGTGGCTATAACTATTCCTCCGGCAGCCCCTAAAATGGCTGCTAAAGTTTTTTTCTTTAACCCTGCAATTATGGGTAGTGTCATAAGTATGGAAACAATTGCAATTGCCACTGCAATGGGTAGCGGGGGATATCCCTTAAGGGTAAGAGGTATGAGTATGAGAAACAACAGCAAGATCGTTACCACTAACGAGATGAGAGATGCAATTCCCTTTAACCTTCCAATAATAACGATTGCAGCTATGAGAAGAATAACCAAAATGATAATGCTGACTGAATTGTCAAAATCATATATAGAAACATATCTTGTGGAGTTTTTGTCTCCGCCAACCAATATGCCTATAAAAACAGTGTCCCCCACTTTATAGTTCATATCTCCGGGTAAATCACTTTCTCCTCCAAAGAGGGCTGTTTTAATTTTATCCTTGTCTTCACCGTCAAGGACCTTGAGGTAGACCATGGTTTTTACGAATTTCATGCCTTGATTGATTTTGTCTTTTTTTTCAATTTTTATTATTGTGGCTTTTGCATATGTTCTATTTTCATAGTGCACATGCTTGGCATAGCAGAATGTACTTAAAAAAAATAGATATATCAGTATTATTGTTTTTTGGATTATTTTCATAATTGGAATTTATTATTTTTTCTTATTCAGCCTGTAAAATTGACCCGGGGAAATAAAATGTATGGTGCCAGTACAGAACCTTTTTGCTCCCTTTCACTGCTTAAGATAATATCGCCTTCCAGAAGCTTAAAGAGATTGTCACTTATCATACAGTCCTTTACCCTTCCTGTTAGCTCCCCATTTTCAATTTTAAAGGCCAGGTCGAGGTTAGCGGAAAAATCACCCGTAAGTGTATTTGATTGGCCAAGGCCAATGAACTGTTCAACAAGAATACCGCTGTCAATATTTTTTATTATATCATCGTATTTATCTTTCCCGTTGCCAATAATTATGTTGCTGAAAGAGGGTGAGGGGAGGGAAGAATAGCCCCTTGAACCGTTTCCCATGGGCTCAATGCCAAGCTTTTCAGCATGTTTCAGGTCTGTAACAAAATTTTCAATGATTCCGCAATTTATTAGATGTTTTTTCCTGGAAGCGACTCCTTCGTCATCAAAGGGATAGCTGAATGGTGATTCCTCAAGCAAGGGGTCATCAATTAAGGAGAAGAGCTTGTTGAATTTTTTCTTTCCAAGTTCACCTGCAAAGGGAGATATTCTCTTCCACACAGATTTTGCATTAAGCCCTGATGCAACAATTCTTAGTATGCTGGTAAAGGCCTTTGGTGTTAACAGTACTTTAACCTTGCCGCTTTTTAGCTCCCGTATATTGGAGGCCAGTTCGATCTTGCGGAGAATTTCCCTTTCAAGGTCATCCATGGGAGTTGATTTCATGGATATTTTACTCTCCCAAACATCAATCTTAACACCGCCTTCAAGGATATAGCTTGCCGATAATGAGACTGAATAATGTGAATCCCTGTATGAGCTGTCAATTCCCCTGGAGTTCAGTATTCTTACCCTTCCCATGGAGTTATTCACACCGCAGTCTACATTGGCCTTGGGAAATTTTGATTTTATTGCCCCAATTGAAGATTCACATTTTTCGATCTCATCATGTATATCAAATACAGATTCTTCATACGGTTCAATATTCACAGAGAGTTTTTTATCGGGCAGAAGGAAGTTCTCCTCATCGCCGAAACGGGAGAGTTCCAATGCCCTGATAAAGGTATCTTCAATGCTCTCCCAGTTGTTTGTATAGGAAAAGCCCGTTCTTCCTTTATGGTTTACCCTTATACCATAACCGCTATTCTGCTTTTCGTTTAAAGAATGGATCCTGCTATTTTTAAATGAAACGGGAGTACTTGTTACGTCGGTTTCGTATATATCATACCAGTTTGCTTTTTTTAGAATTTCATTCTTAATATTTTCTATCACTGTTTTCCGCCAATTAAAACATTATCAATGAGCACATGGGGTCCGCCAAATGAAACCGGCAGGGGCCCCTGTCCGTCTTTTCCGCATCCCCCCAGTCCCCCGAACATTTTCATATCGTTTCCAATCATGTTAATGTTTTTTAAAGTGTTGAATACATTTCCCGATAATACTATATCCTTAAATATTTTGCCTGGTTTGCCGTTTTTAATTTCATAACCGTAGCCTGACGTAAAGGTAAACATTTCAAGATTCGTCTGACCGCCAATTAAATCTATTGCATAGATGCCGTTTTTCACTGAATCAAAAATTTCTTCCTTTGTACTATTGCCATTATCAATATATGTGTTTGACATTCGGACTATGGGCTGCCTCATGACGTTCATTGCCCTTCCGTTACCGCTGGGCTCTTCTTTCATCTTGAAAGCAGTTTCCCTTGAGTGAAGTCTTCCTGAGAGTATGCCGTCCTTGATGAGATTGGTTTTTTGAGGGTATATACCCTCGTCATCAACAGGAATATACCCTGAGAGGCCCTCAATGCTTCCGTCATCAATGACGTTTAATTCTTCGGGACCAAAGCTGTCTCCCATAACCATTAACTTTCGCATCTGTTCGTTTTCGTGTACAAAGTCGGCTTCTGAAAGATGACCAAATGCCTCATGAATAAAAACACCGGAAAGTTTTGGATCGGCAATAACCTGGTACTTTCCGCCATCCACTGACTGGGCCTTTAGCAGATCAACGGCAATTTTTAAAACATCCTCGGCTATGTTTTCCCTGTTTTGGACAATCTCATATCCGCCGTACCCTGATATTGAATTGTGAAAAGGCTGGATAATCGAACCGTCTTTGGCTATTGATGACAGGGAAACTCCACAGAATGACTTATCGTATGTAATCTCGGATCCCTCACTGTTGAGGTATAAACTTGTTGAGGTTAAATCACGGTATACAGCCCTGGTTGTTTGAATATGCTTTGACGATTTCAGTATATTATTATATCCCTGCATGAGGTTAAATTTTTCCTCGATGGAGATTTCATTAAAATCGATATTTTTTGGGGTTTTAAAGTGCTGTTTTATTGGTACTGATTTAATAACTCCTGATTTTTCCTGAAAATCAACATTTGATGAAATATCAATCCCCCTTCGTGCAAATTTTTCTATATCATCCAGATTATTAAATGATACAAATCCCCATCCGCCATTATTTAAGATTCGCGCGGAACCACCAACAAATTCACCTGAAGAGATGGAATCAACAACTTCACCCGACAGAACAATGGATGTGCTGAAACTGGAAGATAATCTTATTTCACAATAATCACATTTTTGTGATGCAATAATCGATTTTATCCTGTCTGATACTTCCCGAGTAATTTCTTTCATATTGTTTAATCTCTGATAAATATGTATTGAGAAAACGTAAACTATTTATTAAGAATAGACATGTAAAGAGTTATTTTTCTTGAATATATATTCAAGAAAAATATAGGTTACAAAAAAGCAAAAATGTATAGTTATTGTGAGATTTTTTAAATTATGCAATATTATTA
>JBHPHB010000027.1:0-21493 GCA_042569985.1 Spirochaetota bacterium
CAAGAATATAATCCACAATCATCATAAGATATAAGCTTTTTTTGCTTGATCGGGAAACTTATATTATTATAGTTAACATAAAAATATCAAAATTAATCCAATAAAGCTCAAAATGTCATTTAATGAAATCATCGGGAAAAATAAGCAAAACTTCCTGAATTACAACGGGCAAAAATATAAAATTTTTCAGGACCTTTTTATCAATGCCAATATTAAAAGGGCTGTAAACTCGATCCCTCTCCTCCTGAGCGTTAATGAGAAAAAATTACCTGGCTATGTAGATGGTGATGTTCCACTGGGCATAACTGGTTATGAACCTGACGAAGAGATTATAAAGTTTATTACCGGAAAGTTTCACACTTCTTCAATCAACTGTAACTTCAAAGATCCCCACATTGAACTATTGGCCATAATGGGCAGCATCGGCACAATCGCTTATAATAAAGACTCTGATTATGATTATTGGGTCTGCATTAACAAAAGCCGCACCGGCCCGAAAATGATTGCAAATTTATCAAAAAAAATCGATTCCATTCAAAAATGGATTAAGGATGAATTCAAGCTGGAAGTCCACCTTTTCATCAATGATATTGAAAACATAAAAAAAAATATTTATGCCGAGGACGAGAATGAAGCATATGGCTCAACAATAGGTGCGACCCTAAAGGACGAATTTTTCAGGAGTTCCATTATTATTGCGGGAAAAATCCCCTTCTGGTGGGTAATACCACGGCTTCTAAGAGACAGTGAATACCACAAGCTGTATCAGCAACTGGATGATGCCCAGGAAAAAGAATTCATCGATTTTGGCAATCTCCATGATATATCAAAAGAGGACTTTCTTGGAGCTGCGCTTTTTCAGCTTATCAAATCCCTGGAAAATCCATACAAATCTCTCTTGAAACTGGGAGTTCTGGAAAGATATCTTTTTGGAACTGAATCATCCCTCTTATTATCGCAAAAAGTAAAGTTGAATATTCACAGGGGACAAATTACCAGAAATATCCTGGATCCATATATTTTAATGTTCCAGGACGTATACAATTATTACGAAACAGTACTTGAAGATAAGAAGATGCTGGAAATTCTAAGACAAAATTTATATTTAAAGATCAACCCGCAATTGTCAAAATACCTGGGCATTCAACACAGCAAAAATCTTCCATACAAGGTAATTGTAATGCTCGATTATGTAAATAATTGGGGATGGAAAAAAAGCGACCTCAGGGAATTGGATAACTTTAACAACTGGGACTACTTTAAAATCATGCAATACTGGAACATGGTAAAGAAATTCATGCTCCTCAGTTATCAGAAAATATCAAAGGAATTCCCTTCAGTAAACCTTATGAATAAAATATCCGAATCCGATTTCAAATTATTGAAAAGAAAAATTCAAACATACTTTTCAACAAGTGACGGCAAAATTGATAAATATATTACATTTAAGGATACTCCCCATGAATCAATTCT
Organism: Spirochaetota bacterium; assembly: GCA_042569985.1. GTDB lineage: Bacteria > Spirochaetota > UBA4802 > UBA4802 > UBA5550 > JBHPHB01. The sequence continues at coordinate 1,474 of JBHPHB010000027.1, forward strand.
TTACTACGAACCGGTTAACAAGGGAATTAAGGAAGTCGAATGGAAACTCAACAAAAGAGATGCGGGCTCGAAAGATGAATTTGCCTTTACAACAATAAAAGTTGACGAGGACCTGGTAAAACTACTTTGCTGGACCTCAATAAATAAAATTTTCGATCCCACATTCAGCAGGGTAAAAATTAAATCGGGATACAGCCGTATCGATCAAAACCAGGTGACCATGCTTTTAACCACAATACATAATCTATTTGTTGAGAAAGAAATACACCTTAAGAACGAATTCTTTCTCAAAAGCTCATATAGAATTGCAAACATGATTATAATTAACTTTAATTCGGAAAAGGCCGAATCAATTTCAAGTATCTATTATATATACAGGACAAGCTGGGGAGAATCCTTCATAAAAAAACATACAACAGAGATTGATTTAATACAGATATTAAAAAATGTTTTAGAAAGCGGTTTAAAAACTAACAGCAATTATGATGACTTCTGCAAAATACTTACACCGGAACCCTTCAGGAAGATATATAAAAATATTGAAGTTGTATTTAAAGAATCATATGAATTTCTTGTAAACAATAAATCAAAAAAGTCTCTCTGCCTTGCTACCCAAATTGGCGACAAATATTTACTCTTCTACCGGAATAATAATGACATAAACCTGTCCATACAGCAAAACCCCGTAAGACTTCTTTCCGAAATTACCATGAACCCAAAGAAAAACATTGCCTATAATTTTCATGGAGATAATAAGCGAATACAGATAATGGCTCAAATTTACAAGAAAAAAAAGGAGAACTCAATATCAATTTTCTATGAAGAGAATAAAAATTATTTGATTATCTATGTTATTAATGAAATGGGAAATATATTCACTTTTATGAAGCCAATTAATCAAAAGCAAAATGTACTGATCTATCTATATGATTTCAGCACAAAAATAATTGAATCAATCAAAAACCAAAACTACCTGCCAAATATTAATGAGAAAATAGCATTAGTCAAATTTCATCAGGATAAGTTTGACAAGTATTCCTTCATAAATGAAACTCATCTGATTGAAGGCCTGCACTTGAAACATTACAAACCGGAAAGTGGAATATCAGCATTGATATCAAAACACAGTGGCGTAGAAGCAATATACAGCATCAAACTGGCAGATAAAAAAGCCATTAAAAAATTACCCCTAAACCAAATGCAGGAAAAACTGGGCACACTGAATGTTTCCCCGGGACAATTTAGCCTTATAAATGAAATTGAATTTGACGATCTGGAAGAAGAGGATTATGAGCTTGGCTCAACAATCTATTTCCTGGAAAAATACAGGTTAGAATTAATTATAGATAAAACCTCAAACAGCAAAAAATGATATTATCTTAATCCATGGGGAAATTTTCTCTAAAGAATTTAACCTTCTTATCTTTGTCTTCTTCTTCCTGTGAGTCTAAATTACCCTTTTCCAATGCAAGATCAAGGAGCTTTACATTATCATCATTGTTTTCTGCTGCCTTTTTTTTTGGAGCAGCCGAAGCTTTGGTGCCGCTTTTTTTCTTTTTTGCTTTATCTGCCTTTAAATTTGAAACCTTTTTATCTATCATATCCTGGGTGAGGATTCTTATCTCATCATCATCGTCATTCTTATTTGATTTTCTTTTTTTTCTTGCTTTTATTCCGGAATTAAAACTTGGAGGTGATGGAGCGCGTTTCCTTTCTTTCTTCTTTTCTTCAAGTTTGCCTTCAATCTCTTCAACTAAATTTGCAGGGGGGTTCTCAATCCTCAGTTCCAGGTATTTTATCCTCTGCCCCAAAAGAATATTTATCTGATTTTCAATAGACATTATAATGGGAGAAGAAAATGATTTATCTGTCCTGATTGATTTTTCAAGTTTTCGGAGTTCCTTGACATCTTCATCAATTAACTCTATTCTTTTTAAAACATGAACAACCTTCATATAAAGCCCCTGTAATTTATTTTTTATTTAAATATAATAATAAAAAATGAGACATATTAAGTCAATAACATTTTGTTTAAAAATACAAAAGGAAACAGCTCAAAATCTAAAGCAGTTTCATCAATTCTATCTTCCCAACCTCTCCGGAGATGACAATTGAATCATCATATGAAAACACATAATCAGGGCTTGCCATGGCTTTTATCTTTGAGCCCGATTCTGTATTATTCCTGATAAGAAGAATGTCAACTCCATATTCTGATCTTATGTTCAGTTTCTTTATAGCATTACCGATAAATATTTTTGGAACAGGTATTTCTGTCATGGCATATCCTTCCAGAAAATGAACCTCGCTGTCGATATTTTTCATTGTAATCTTACTGGCAAATGAGGAAGCAAGTTCACGCCGTTCAATCTCCTTGTTATATGCATTCATTACATCCCTGCGCCATATCATACCAAGAAGTTTTTTGGTTTTTTTTGGGTCTACAACAGGGATGACAGGCATATTACTTCTGCTTAATTTATCAAGTACATCCTGACAATTATCATCAACAGTTGCACTTTCAAAATCCCTATTGATAATATCACCTGCAATAAGTAAATCCTTTAAAATATCCCTATTAAGAAGGTGCTCCTTAACATCATGAATTGAAAGAATCCCCACAAGATTTCCATTCTTATTAACAACAGGAAGATAAGGGTCCTGGCCCGATACTACACTGTTTACAACTTCATCAAAGGAAGATTTTGCATCAACTACTTCATATTTTTTTGTATATACATCCCTTGCAAAAATGGATTTCATTATATTAATCTCGGCGCCATCCTTGATATGTATATTCCTTTGAACAAGCTTCAATGTATAAATTGACTCCCTGGATATCTTCTTTGAAATTATTGTGCTTATGATACATGTAATCATTAAGGGTAGAATTATGTTATAGTCATTTGTTAATTCGAAGACAATAATTATTGCAGTAATTGGTGCATGCGTTGTTGCTGCCACAAGCCCTCCCATGGCAACCAGTGCATAAGCTCCGGGCATAGAAGTGATATTAGGGAAGATCCCGTGAATAATACTGCCAAAGGCAACACCTGTCATAGCCCCAATAAATAAGGATGGTGCAAAGACACCTCCGGAACCTCCGGAACCCAGCGTAATGGATGTGGCTAAAATTTTTATAAATATTAGTATAATTGCCAGGTGCCATATTGTTTTTCCATGAAGGGCATTATTTATTGATTCATAACCCACTCCCATCACTTCCGGTATAATAAGTGCAATAGCTCCAATTAATAAACCGCCAATAAAGGGTTTTGTATATTCGGGAATTTTAATTTTTTCATCGAACAGATCTTCAAAATAATAAAGCAGCTTCATAAAGAGATTTGCAGCCAGGGCGCATAGAATGGCGAGCAAAAAGTAAAAGAACAACTCATAGGGGCTTGTTAGTTTATAGTCAGGAACCCGGAAAGCAGAAAAATTCCCCTCAACTGAGTGTGATATAACTGTTGCCATAACGGATGAAACCACTATTGGAGAAAACCTGGAGAATGTAAAATCCTGAAGAATTATTTCAGTTGAAAAAAGAGCACCGGCAATGGGTGCATTAAAAGCAGCAGCTATTCCGGCAGCAGCGCCGCATCCCACAAGTGTCCTCATCCTCACTGCTGAAACTTTGAAAAACTGGCCAATTGAAGAGCCTATGCCCGATCCTATCTGCACAATTGGACCCTCTCTGCCTACAGAACCCCCGGTGCCGATTGTAATTGCAGATGCAATGGCTTTAACAATGGCAACCCTGGGCCTAATTTTACCACCCTTAAGGATTATTGACTGCATAACCTCGGGCACCCCATGGCCCTTTGCTTCCTTTGCAAAAAAATAAATGACAGGCCCAACAATCAACCCCCCCACAGACGGAACGATAAGTTTTACATACCAGGGTGACGCTATAATATTACTAAGGAGGTCTGAACTACCGGGGAACGAGAAACTGGAAATGGTCTTTATTGAAAATCTGACAAAAATTGCTCCAAACCCTCCCAGTGTTCCTATAATAAGAGCAGCAATTATCATGAACATAGATTCGGTCATCTTAACTCTTTCTATCAAAGCAACAGTCCTGTTTGAAAGAAGGTGATATATTTTTATCATAATTTTAACATAACCTGAAGAATTACATTTCACTTAATTTTTTTATAATTAAATAATATAAAATATTGGCTTACAAAAGACCATAATATGAAAACTTATTTTATAAAGATTACTATTTTGAAATACATCATTATATGTCAATTAGATTAGTCATGCCAGGTTTATTTTTAATTATATCAAAATATTCATAATATTTAACCCATATATTCATCGAAAGCATCCGCCCGTAAATATTATGAATTTATTATTGACATATGTAAAACATAAGCGAATAAGGTTATTAATTAAGCCATTAAATTCTACCATATCAATAGAAATATTAATGAAAATAATTCATTCTAAAATCAACCAAATTTTCCCGAGGTAACAATATGTCAAAAGTAACAGGCTATACGGACATTAAATATATTAAAGAATTAACATCCGTAAATAAATTTGATGCAATTGAAGAGCTTACAAAAGTGTTTAATGAAACAGAAGTATGTGATGATATCAATTCACTGGTAAATGCTCTAAAAGAAAGAGAAGAAATTATGAGTACAGGCATAGGATTTGGGATTGCAATTCCCCATGCAAAAATTAATGCCGTTAAGGAGATGTCATTTGCTGTGGGAGTTTCAAAAAAGGGCATTAACTTTGACTCAATGGATGGTTTACCCGTTCACCTTGTAATACTGGTTGCTGCGGGAGAAAAACAGCACAAAGAATATCTCCGATTATTATCCAATATCATGACAATTCTCAAAAAAGAAAATATTAGAGAGAAAATAATCAGTTCAAAATCTTCTGAAGAAATTATTGAAATTCTGGACTCAGAGTAATTTTCAAGCAAGAGGTTCTACATGGAGGAAAGCAAATACAACTTCAAAGAAATTGAAGATAAGTGGCAGGAAAGATGGATACAGAATAATACCTTTACAAATAAAATTGATAAAGACAAAAAAAAGTACTATGTCCTTGAAATGTTTCCCTACCCGTCCGGCCGTATCCACATGGGACATGTCAGGAACTACACAATTGGAGACCTGGCAGCCCGTTTCGTAAAGATGAAGGGATTTAACGTATTCCACCCCATGGGATGGGATTCCTTTGGGCTTCCAGCTGAAAATGCTGCCATTCAAAACAATATCCCCCCGGAAAAATGGACAGAAGAAAACATCAACTACATGAAAAAGCAGCTATCCAGAATCGGCTTTGCCTATGACTGGACAAGAGAAATTGCAACATATAAAGATAAATATTACAGATGGAACCAATGGCTTTTCCTGAAAATGCTGGAAAGGAACTTAGCATATAAAAAGAATTCTTTTGTAAACTGGTGTCCCCATTGTGCAACAGTCCTTGCCAACGAACAGGCAAGTGACGGTTTATGCTGGAGATGCGATTCCCCGGTAAGCCAGAAAAAACTGGAACAGTGGTTTTTTAAGATTACTGATTATGCCGATGACCTGTTAAAGGGACACGACGAACTGAAAGAGGGATGGCCGGAAGAAGTAATTACCATGCAGCGAAACTGGATTGGTAAATCAAAAGGCCTTAAAATAGACTTTAGGCTTGAAAGCGGTGAGAATTTTCCCATATATACAACAAGGCCCGATACAGTTTACGGTGTAACATTCATGGTTATTGCCCCGGAACACCCTTTTCTGAACTCCCTTGATAAACCGGAAGTTAAGAAATTTATTGAAAAACATAAAAATCAATCGGTCATTGAAAGGCTATCCGAAGAAAAAGCCAAAGATGGAATCGATACGGGGATAAAAATAATTAATCCATTTACCGGAGAAAAAGTTCCACTGTACATCGGTAATTTTGTTTTAATGGATTATGGAACAGGCGCAATAATGAGTGTGCCCGGCCATGATTCAAGGGATTTTGCATTTGCAAAGAAGTTCAATATACCTGTTAAGCTGGTTATTGACAATCCCCATGAACCAATAGATGTCAATAAAATGGAAGACGCATACGTGGATGAAGGCGTATGTGTAAATTCAGGCCCCTTTGATGGAATCAATAACAGGAAGGCCATTGATAAAATAATCGAATATGCCGAAGAAAAGGGAATTGGAGAAAGTGAGGTCAACTACAGGCTGAAGGACTGGGGAATATCACGCCAGAGGTACTGGGGTTGCCCCATTCCCATAATATACTGCGATAAATGCGGTGAGGTTCCCGTACCATATGAGGATTTGCCAGTTCTTTTGCCAACCAATGTAGACTTTCATGGGGATTCAAGTTCTCCCCTGCCAAAACTAAAAGATTTTATAAATACAAAATGCCCGAAATGCAAGGGGGAGGCAAAACGGGAAACTGATACAATGGATACATTTGTTGATTCATCCTGGTACTATGCAAAATATACATCCCCCGATTCTGAAGAAATTTTCAATAAGGATGAAGCGGATTATTGGCTCCCCGTAGACCATTACATCGGCGGTATTGAGCACGCATGCATGCATCTACTCTATGCGAGATTTTTTTCAATGGTCATGAAAGATATGGGCCTGCTAAAAGACAAGGAGCCCTTTACACGACTCCTCACACAGGGAATGGTTATCAAGGACGGGGCCAAAATGAGTAAATCGAAGGGTAACGTTGTAGACCCGGACAGCATCATAAAAAATTATGGCGCCGACACAGTGAGGCTTTTCATGCTCTTCACTGCGCCTCCGCAGAAAAGTCTTGAATGGTCAGACAAGGGAGTGGAAGGGTCCTTCAGGTTCCTAAACCGCATATGGAGGTTCGTTACTAAACACACGGCCCTCTACAATAAAGACTATACCATTGACGATAAAAAATTAAGTGACCCCTTAAGTAAACTCAGGATTGAACTTCACAGGACAATTAAGATAGTAACCCACGACATAGAAGACAGGATGCAATACAATACAGCAATTGCAAGGATGATGGAGTTAACCAACTTATTATATCAGGTGGATGAAAAGGAATTTAATACGGACACAGGCAGGGAGGTTATTTCAGAGGTGTTCAGCAAATTCATACCCCTGCTTTGTCCCTTTGTTCCACATATAGCAGAAGAAATGTGGGAATTACTGGGCCATGGCAAAATGCTGTCCGAGGAAGATTGGCCTGGGTATATTGAAGAACTGACTCAAAGAGATGAAATAGAAATTGTATTCCAGGTAAATGGAAAAATCCGGTCAAAAATAAAAGTACCCGCCGGCATATCAAAAGATGATATGGAAAAAATGGCAATGGATGACGAAAGGGTAAAGGAATTCATTTCAGGAAAAGAAATTAAAAAAATAATTGTAATTCCCGGCAAACTTGTCAATATTGTTGCAATATAATATTTTTTGCATTAAATCCCATAACAAATCAATACAATAAACAGAGGAAAACAATAGAATGAGTAAACAAAAGCAAAAGAAAAAACAAACTGAAGAATTGAAATCAGCAGAGAAAAAATATTTTTTTGGGAAAGATTTTGATGTTGATGAAACGAAATATTCATGGAAAACTGTTTTACTTGTGCTTATTGCAGCTTATATTTTCAGTGTGGGTGTAAGATACATCTGGGTATACCATTTCAGCGGAAATACTCAATTTAAATGGGAAAGCAGTTTTACGCCCACAGCAACTGACAGCTTTTACTTCGGCTCAATTGTGCAAAAAGGCCTGGGGGAAAAGCATAAATTTAACATGCTCGTACCGGATATGTTTCCTCCCAAGAACAATCAGATGATTTGCTTTTTCACATATGTTATGGTGAAAGTTTTTTCATTCAACATTAATTCTGTCATGTTTTATATGCCCGCGTTCATGTCAAGCCTTGTGGTAATACCAATATTTTTCATTGGGATCCTCTATGGATCAATAATATGGGCATTTTCTGCATCAATAATAACCGGAATTGCCTGGAGTTTTTATAACCGTACCATGATGGGATATTACGATACCGATATGTTTTCTGTTTTGATTCCCGCAATAATTCTATATCACTTTTTAGCCGGCTCCAAGGAAGAAAAACTCAGCCATATAGTTTTCGCAAGCCTCTGGACCTATTCCTATCCTTTTTTCTATGGTTCCGGTACGCCCATAGCCCAGGCCATGAGTTTGGCATTCATTGGATATCAAATATTACTAAAAAAACGGGATGAGTTTTCGCTTAAAGCAATCCTGCAGGATGAATTTACATGGAATTCCATACTTATACTCTCATGTGGCCTGGTATCAATAAAGTATATTCCACATATTACTGCGGGAAATTTTCCCATGACATGGATATTCAGATTTGCCATAATAATTCTCGCTTACTTTGGTTTAAAAAAGTTTAAGTTAAAATTAAAATACATAATCCCCATTTCCATCGCATTATTTTTAATATTCCTATTTGTCAGTGGGCCCTTTAACCTGGTTCTTGGCAAAGCGCAGGGTTATTTGAGCAGGGGCGTAAAAACCGAGATGAAAGGGTTAAACTTCTTTTCAGTCATTGGCACCATAAAGGAAGCAAGGGCAATTCCGGCAAGCCTGGTGGCAAAACGGGTGAGCGGTTCTCTCATAGCTGCTTTTATAGCGATAATCGGCTACATCATTCTGGTAATAAAAAAACGTGAATTTTTACTGGCATTGCCACTGATTGGCATTACAATATTTTCATTAAAAGGCGGCCTCAGGTTTACAATCTATGGATGCGGCATTGCTGCAATAAGTTCAGTATATATAATTCTGCTCTTATCAAAATATATTTTTAATGCTAAAATTCCCAGGTATATCCTGTCAGCTTTAGTAATTCTGGGGATCCTGATTCCAAATATCACCCATGCAAACAAAAAGAAAGTATCCGTCATTTATACCAATGATATAATTAGGGTATTTAACAAATTAGGGAAAATATCAAAAGAAGGTGACTATGTTTTATCCTGGTGGGATTATGGATCGGGCATATGGTATTACGGCGGTAGAAACACTTTAACATCACCGGCCCATCAAACTAATGACCTCTTTACCATGTCAGATATTTTACTAAACACTTCTCAAAGGAGAAGCGCAAACCTGAGCCGTTTATCCGTTGAAAAATTCATTGAGCTCAGAACAAATTGGCAAAAAAGTGAAAAGTACAAATTTGCCAGTTCAATAGAATATATCTTAAAAAACAAAACTAACCAACAGGTTAATCCTAACAAGTTACTTTCAGAACTTGAATCAAACAATTATAAATTGCCGGAGAAAACAGTTGATGTATTTCTGTATATGCCTTTTCACATGATAACCATTATCCCCAATATTTATAAATTCAGCAACATTGATCTTACTACGGGCAACAGGAAAATAAGGCCAGTGTATGATTTGATAAGGTCATTTGGCGTAAATCGTAACGATCCCAACTGGATAGTCCTGTCGAGAGGCCGACTCAGGTTTCATAAGACGCAATATGAATTAAAAAACTTCAGGGGTGTCAAAATCCCCATAAAGTCTTTCACTAAACTGGGCTTCGATAGAGAGAGAAAATTAAAAGTAGAAACTACTATTCTGGATGAGAGTGCAAAATTCCATGTTGTATTTCATAACTCATACAGGTTTTTTATGATTTTGAACGATGAAATGTATAATTCCGCATTTATTCAAATGTTTTTATTTGAAAACTATGATTCTGACCTTTTTGAGCTTGTTATTTCTCATCCCAAAGCAAAGGTTTATAAATTAAAAATTTAATCATGCCAAAAGAGGAGAATGTAATGGACCTCCAGGAAGCAATAACAAACAGAAGATCTGTAAGAAAATTTACAGAGCATTACGTAACTAATGCTGAATTGAAGCAGGTACTTGAGGCTGCCAGGTACGCACCCTCATGGGCAAATACTCAAAGCTGGGAATTCATTGTCGTAAGAGACAGGGAAATAATAACTGAAATAACTGAAACATACTCGGAAAGCAACCCTGCCAGGAAATGCTCACTGGGTGCTTCTGCTTTAATTATTGGATGCGCGAAAAAAAACTTTTCGGGCTACAAGAAGGGAGAGCAGACAACAATATTTGCAGACTGGTTTATGTTTGATCTGGGCCTTGCCGTCCAGAATCTTTGCCTCAAAGCCCATGAAGTAGGACTTGGTACGGTCATTGTTGGACTCATGGATCATGAAAAATGCAAAAAAATATTACAGGTACCCGAAGAATATGAGGTTGTTGTATCAATACCCATAGGCAAACCCGAAGAACCCGTTAAGAAAGGAACTTCCAGAAAAGAGTTAAAAAGATTTATTCACCTTGATACATTTAATTCCATATATGCTGCGATAGATTCTTAACTTTTTCGAGTTAAAGATGACGCAATTTAATGGGAATGATGAACCGTGTGGCCTCCGGCAATTATGAAATAACATCTTTCATTTGCCATATTTTTCAATGTAATCTTTAAGCCATCTTCAATATAATACGTACTACCTTCTTCCAATATCAACTCCACGGCATCGGTAGCAATTTGAACTTTTCCATTTAATATATATATGATTTCCTCATGGCCTTTACCAGGACCTTCCTTCCTGTCCACTTCTCCCGGTTCCAGAAATCCCATTCCAAGGTAAACATCCTGGATCTTGTCATTTATCTTTGCCCCATAAAAAATTTCCCGGTCAGATGACTCCAGGCATTTTTCCTTTAATTTAAAAATATCGTTTTTATTCATATTACTATTTGCGTACCTCCTTTTTCCTTTATTTAAAACACCGAAAATCCCAAATCACCCTTTTGCCCATGAATCATTAAATCAAGAGAAGGATTTTTGTTTAAACAACCTGCACATTACCGTATCGGGCGCATATCTATGGGAAGCCCTGAAACGGCAGCCCCCTGCACACTCATCTATGACATCACAATCCATGCATTCAAGTTTACTAAGGGGAATATGACTTAATTTCATCCAGCTGTTAATGAGGCCATTCCTTGCATTCCCAAGAACCTGGTCCGTATAGAACCCGCATTTTACGGCATCACAATTGGGCATCACTGTCATTAGGTGCCTCCCGCATGCATATCCATCGGAAGAACCATGATACCCGCCTCCAAAGGCATGGCGCATGAGAGGAACAGCATCTTCCAAAGGCGGAATAATCTCTGTGTTATCTAAAATCAGGCCGGCTTCGCACATGATATCGATTCCCCATTCGGTAGCTTCAATCTCCTTTATAAACCCTTCCATTTGTTCAAATTCATTAAGGTTTGTACTGTGTATCATAGATGCAATGGAAACGGGAATACCCGCTTTTCCTGCAATATCAATTCCCCTTATAGTTTTTGCAAAATTCCCACTACCCCTTAAGTAATCATTACCCTTCTCCCAGCCGTCCAGGCTGAACTGAATATTCTCAACATTGAGCCGGGAAATATTATCTTCATTTATTAGAGTGCCGTTTGTCAATATTACCCGGCGGATCTTCAATTTCGATGTTTCATGAATTAGCTCTTCCAGGTGAGGATAGAGTAATGGTTCACCACCGGAAATAAGAAGGCGAAGGCCTCCCGATGATGCAAATTCCCTGCAAATTTTGAGAGCATCACCCAGTTCCATAATGTGGCCGCTCTGCTCACCAAGATAACAATGTCGGCAGCGGATGTTACACTTATGGAGTAGCTGAAGTTCAAGATAACGTAATGAAGGCCTGGGGGCAATATCAATGATATTGTTAACGGGGACCGGTTTTGCGCATGCTTCCAGCAGGCCTTCGTCAATACAAAACTCAACAAATTCACCGTCAGATGTTAATTCCGCTCCTGTGGACGATCCATCACATGTGAGCATAAATTTTTCAGCCCTTTCATCAATCTCATAGAGCTCATCCCTGCCCATATGATAAATATAAGGTTCCTCAAGCCTCTTAAGTGCAACATTGGGGCTGAGCTTCAAGTAAGAATTTCTCCAGCTAAGGTCACTCACCCGATAAAACCTCCAGGTCCCCTTTATCAATAATATCAAATTTCAATAATAACTTTAAAAGAATATATCCGCCACAGGGTTCAGATTCTTTCCACCTGCTCTTTGAATGATAATCACAGTCCTCTTTCATAAAATCACATCTTTTACAAACAATATCCAGTAAACGGGCATCCCTGTTTAACCATAAACCTGGCTCCTTTCCCTGCCGTGGCAATGAATCAAATTCAATAATGCCTTTTTTTGAAAGGATTTCCAGATCCAATGCTCCCTGGCATGCCATCTCCTCCTTTTCTCCCTCACGGAAGAACTTGCAAAAGGGACGGCAAATACTATCTTTAAAATCAATCTTGCTCATAAGTTTACATTTCTAATATCAATAAAAACCCCGGGACAAGCCCCGGGGTATTCCTGCTTTTATTTAAAAAGGGCCCGGGGCAAAAACCCCCGGGCCTTATTAAATTATGATAAGGAATTAACAGGAGCTACCGCATTTGCAGAGCCCTTTTGCAGATCTTTTAACTTTTTTGATCTTCATAAAACAACCCTCCATTATTTAATAGATAGATATAAATATTTATATCTATCCATATATTAACCCAAAATTTTATTTTGTCAATTAAAGAATAAAAAAAAGGGGGGTCTTATGAGACATAATATTTTACTTGACAATTACAAGCAGATGTTTTATGAGATAAAAATCTAAAAAATGAATTTATTATATCTAAATGATTAAGAAAAAAATAGATCAGTTCGCCAGGAACAAAAACATGAATCTCTTCGAATACCTTAAGTATATGGAGGGTATTGAGCTGGCAATTGATAATTTTAACTTTAAATTTGAGGATATAGAAAATAGATTCAAAAACAATACTATTTCTGAAATTGAATATTATAGTTGTAAAAATGATATATATAATGAAATTCTTTCCTATTCAGATGCCACTGAAGAATATATTAACCTTATAAATTCTCTTAACGCCTTTGATAAATCAATAAACACTTACCTGAAAGGTAAGATAAATACTTTCATAAAAAGAAATTCTGAAAACGAATCCCTGAATATACAGAACTATAACCTATCCTGAGAAATTCATCTTAATTATCAACTCACCGGAGAGCGGATAAAATGCCACAAAACAATGTATCGATGATAAAATCCTTGATTTAAAGGATATATAAATATATTATTCAATATAAAATTACGTATTAATTATATTTTGATATGACTTTCAACCTTGCCCCCAGAATAATAGTTAACATCCTCTTTTACAATCTCTTTGAATCTTATATTAAAATTTTGGATTACAACAGCATTGCCATATCCCCAATTTCTGAATGTGCCATCAAAACCCTTCATGCAAATCATGTTATAAACATGCAAACATTGATAAAAAATTTTAACATTCTCATTGAGCCTGAGAACATCACTACCGGCGAGGATAATTTTCTTAGTGAATTATTATCAAAAACTTCTGTTAATGTTCAGGGCCATTTGCAAATACTTCTAAGAAAAAATCTTAAAATTAAATATAACAAAAATAGCTTAAATGTTAAAATTGATAAAAACTATAAGAAAATTGTAATTGCACTGACAAATACTAAGAATAGAGGCGGGGAAAAGTTCATTACATTATACCTCCCAACGGAATTTTTCAGATTTTTTTCAAAAAAGATTGATGATAATTTTTCTACGGAATCAATTGGGAAAGAAGTCCTTAACTTTTTTATAAATCCCAAATGGATATTGCCGAACTTAAAATCTATCCTGATATCATTAAACAACATCGAATTAAATAAACTCATTAACCAGCTTCAAAAAAATAACTTACTCACCATTTATCAAATATATTTAATAATTCAGGCCTTCCCGGAACTTTCTATTAAATTAAAAAGAGTACTGTCCAAAAATACAATCAGTGATGTTATGGACATGAAAAAAAATGAAGTCAACTTGAAGCTGGAAAAAAGAGACATAGCAGGAGGAGTTTACTCCGTTGAGGAGGCAATTCACTTTCTAATTAAAGCTCAGGCAGACTTCAATTATTCAAAATTCCTCAATAACATCCAAAAAATTGTAAAGATAGTGATAAATATGGATATAATACTTCGCAAAAATTTTGATGACTGGATTGACGAAATAACAGGGAATGACCTCCTGTACAAAACTATTACAGTTACAAAAGATAATATTGTTGCCGGAGCAATATCAAAAGAATCAGAGAAATATTTTAAAAAGTTTAAAAATCATATTTCCAAGAGAAAGATACAGGATATAAAATCGATGATAAATAATGACCTTTCATATAATGAAATCATGATTTCAAAAATGAAACTCATTTTGAACTACAGAAAATTGAGGATGAAAAAGCAAACCCCCGGGATTCCCAGCCTGGAATATCTTCTTATACATTTCACAAGGGAAAGCGATTATAACTTTTTGCTCCAATCTGTGGGATGGTTTACACTATCAACGGCTCTAAAAGGGGTAAAAAGAATTAATGTTAAAAAAATCCTGGAAAACCTGCCCGGTTCATGCGCCTTACTCATGGAAGATGTTATTAAAGGCATAGTCAACCCAAACATTCTCCACGATGAAATGCAAATCAGCAAAGCAAAAAAAATATGTGCGGATTCCATCATCCAGCTATATGATGACGGAATAATTGAACTGGAATAAAAAAAAGGCCAGAGGCTGCAATAAAACTGCACCTCTGGCCTTTGCGTAATATATCAAACTATAATTTATCTTCCTCTATACCTTGGAGAACCTCTGTAACTGGGACTTCCCCTGTAGCGTGGTGACCTTTTATATCTCGGTGAACCTCTACGGCTTGGCGACCTTCTATATCTCGGTGAACCTCTACGGCTTGGCGACCTTCTGTAACGGGGACTGCCCCTGTAACTCCTGCTGCTGCTCTCAAGCCTGCGGGCATTTGACAGGAAAGCACGCTTTACACTTCTGTTTCTTTCCCTTTTTGCAAGTCTCTTGAGTTTGCGAATTGCTTTTCTTACTTCCCAACTTTTCAGATTTGGTTTCATCCTTGCAATTCCATATGCTGCGGCAATTCTTATTCTGGGATTCAAAGTCCTTCTTTTTAATATTCTTACCAAAATGCCTTTTGCCCTTCTTATGTTCCTTCGTTTTTTAAGGCCTCGGTATTTCGAAGTAGCTCTTCTAATTGCCGGTACTGCTATATTGACATTCGTGCTCCTCATGTCCCTTAACAGTTGCCTCTCACTAACCCTTCCCCTGTAGCGTGTCCTTGCATCCAATAGATCTGAATTAAGGATAAATAAAAAAGCTACAAGAAACATTAAGCCCTTTTTCATGAATTCCTCCTGTATTAAATTAAAAAAATTAATTCAGTAAATTTTCTGAATAATTAAAATAGTATAATAATATATATATATATTTCAATATTGTCAAGAAAGATAATTCTTTTTTATTAACCGGGATGCCTAAACCTGCTCCCTGTTATAGATGTAATTATCTTATTTTTGATTAAATATTCAAATCCCGCGTCTAATGGCTGTAATGCCTTTGCGGGAAGTATCTTACTCTCTTCAGGGCTGAGATTAAACAATGCCTTTAGATCAACTATAAATGATATATGAATTTTTTCTACAATATTATCAATAAATACAGACATAAAATCTTCAGATATCGAAAAAACTGATGATACATGACTCATTGTATCATCAAAAAAAATGTCATACCCAAGAGAATTTAAAATCATGGTAGATTCTTCAATATTATGTTCATGAATGCGGAATGAGTCCTCGGACACTCTCTTTCCGGCGCCAATTAAATACAGGCATATTATATCATCTTTATTAATATTATAATAATTTTTGTACTGGTCTAAGATATCATGAATAAGCTCATGGGCGCTCTTTTTTGCCGCAATACTGTCGGGCCTGGGATTGGCAATTACAATATGGTTTGCAGCCAGAATAAATCCTTTCTCTTCGCTTCTTCCCAAAAAGACTGTTGAAATGCAAGATCCCAGAACCAATGATAACGATTGGTTATCAGCAATAAACTCAAATTCATTTGGGCTTGGGAAACAATACTTTTTGTAATTTTTAAAACCTTCCACCATATTATTTATTCTTACCTGATATCATGTCTCTTATAAATTATTACCAAATCATCCATGTCAATACTGTATATATATAATAAACTGTCTAACTAAAATTTACCAGAAATCTATAAAAAATGTAACATAAATGTACAATTACTCCCTTAACTAAATGAGATATGAAAAGAGTTTTTTCATAATAAACCTCCTAAAATAAATTTTAAAGGGAACATGTTTTTTCATGTTCCCTTTGTTTTTTGTGGGCATTTTTTAAAAAAACCTGTAATTTGATTGATATTTAAATAAATAAATTTGAAATAGTCTAAAATTCAATAAATCGTCATAAATTGTTTTTAAAAAATATATTTCATTTAGTTTATATTTTTTTTTATTTAAACACATATTCTTTAAAAAAGGCATGATCAGGCTTTTTTCTTATAACAAAAAAAAAAAAAGATTGATTTTATTCATCATAGTCTTAAGAAGTAATATGGAGGTATAAAGTATGCCATTTTCGGAAAATGATGATCCAGCAAAAAATAATAATACTGAGCAAGATATTTTTAATGATAAATTTGATGTTAAGTATTCTGATAGCATCCTCAATTTAAAATATTTAAATAATGATTTGGACTTATATGTAAGCCCTAATATCCTAAATGGTATTAAAAGATTTATTGAAACCTCTGAGGTTGAAAAGGTTATTTTTGATATGACTAATGTTTTATATATTGACTCATCTGCTATTGGTATGTTCATTTCTTTAAAAAGCATTTTAGAAAAATCCAAAAGTAAATTCACTTTAGTAAACCTGACTAAAAATGTTCACAAAATATTAAGTCATGTTGATCTTATTGCTTTCTTAACAGAGAATAGTGAAGAATTCCCTCAACTATAATAACTTAAAATTTCCCACCCGATTTTAATGGAGGAATGAATAATTGATAAACATATTTACAATAGTTCATTCCGTATGCTTAATAATCTACATATACCTGGCAATCTATATATTGATAAAGAATGTGAACTCTTTATTAAACAGGTTTAGTTTTTTTATGTTCCTGTGCTTTAGCCTGTGGAGTTTCTCGATGATCTTTATGCATAATCATCATGTTGGCAATGACAGCATTGGTTTCTTCCATAATTTTGGTTCAATTGGCTTGATCTCCTTTCCGGTTTTTTTTCTGGGGATCGTTATAATTTTGACTGGAAAAACAAAATTTATCTACAATAAAATTTTATATCTGCCAATTTCCATCTTCCCCTTAACCATACTCTTTACCAAGTGGTTTACCGATTCTCAAGCATACTACATTAAAAAATCTTTCGGCTGGCATTATACTTACCCTTTATCAACATGGTTGTTTTTATTTTTTATCTATCTAATGGCCGCATTGATTTTAATTATATATCTATCAGCGAGATGGATTAAAGCAAATGTCATATGGACAACAAAAAAAAATATTTTACTGATTCTCACGATTTCTATATCCATCTCCTTTATCCTTTTCTTTTTAGACTTTATATTTCCAAATGTTAGCAACCTCAACATTCCGGGTACAGGTAATATTTCAATGCTCCTATGTGCAGGTGGATTTATTATCTCAATTGTAAAATATAAATTCTTAAGGGGAGCATCAATAACTGAAACCGACAATATCATTTCCGGAATGCCCGATACCATACTAATTTTAGACAATTCCGGTAAAATCATAGCCGTTAACAAGCAGGCTATTAACCTCCTCAGTTATACTGAAAAAGAACTTATTAAGTCACCGGTGGACTTAATACTTGGCAAAAGCTATAAAAAATTTTTACATGATATTATTAATGAGAAAGAAATCCGAAAAAATGACATCACTCTTTTAACAAAATCGGGTAAAGAAATCCCCGTTTGTTTTTCCAGCTCATCAATGGAAAGCGAGCTAGGTGATGTTACCGGAAAAATATGCATTGCCGGGGATATGACTGAACTTAAAAAGAGACAAGAAGAGCTCATTGCCATAAAGGACAGCGTAATAGGTTCATCATTAAATGCAATCTCCCTTTTAGACCTGGACGGCAACATCACATATGTTAACAGCTCCTTTGTTAAAATGTGGGGATATGACTATGACTATGATATCATAGGTGAACCATTTACATCACTATGGGAAGAAGAGGACGTCGCAATAACTATTCTGGAAGAGCTTAAAGAATTGGGGAGTTGGATTGGAGAACTCATTTCAAAAAAGAAAAACGGTTCTCAGTCATACATTCATATGTCTATAACTTATGTATACGGTTACAATAGTGAGCCAATAGGCATGACTGCCTCCTTTGTAGACATCTCCATGAGAAAAAAAATTGAAATAGCTTTACAGACCAGCGAAGAGAAATACAGGACTTTTTATGAATCTGCACTGGTGGGAATGATGTCAACAGACGAAAAAACAGGACTCGTTCTATCCTCAAACAATCTCTGTTGTGAACTTTTCGGCTATTCTTCAAAAGAAGAATTTGTTAATACCATATCCATAAACGACACATATTCAGACTCCATAGCAAAAGAGGCTATTCAAAATGAAGTGCAAATCAAAGGAGAGATGTTAAATAAAGAAGTGCAATTTAAAAGAAAGGACGGTTCTACTTTCTGGGGTGAAATTACATCAAAACTCTACAGGGATAAGAATAAAATTGACAGCGTCATAGTTGATGTAACAAAAAGAAAGGAAACTGAACAACAGGTATACGATCTTACATTTTACGACCCTCTTACCGGCTTACCAAACAGGGAAATGTTTAGAAACCGAGTCCAGATAGAAGTGATTAAATCGGAAAGATTTGCCATCCTGTGTATAGGCTTTGATAAGTTTAAAAGCATAAATGATATGTATGGTGCTCATGTTGGAGACCAATTGCTAAAGGAAATTTCCTCACTGCTAAAGGAGATATATTTTAAAAAAGACATGGTTGCACGCTATGAAGGTGACAAATTCATGGTGCTTCTTTCTGATATGGGAAGTGAAAAAAGAGAACAAACAGAAAATAACCAGAACCTCACAAATAGTATTGACCTGGTACTTCAAAAAACAGGGAATATCTTCTCTGAAACATATATAATTGATAATATAAATATCAACATTACCACGAGCATTGGCGTAAGCTTTTATCCAACTGACGGCAAGTCTCCAGACCAAATTATAAAGAACTGTGAATCTGCAATGTACCTGGCAAAGGAACAGGGTGGCAACGCATCCAGATATTTTGATGCCGGGCTAAATCAAAAGATGATGAATAGATTACAACTGGAAAAGGAATTACAGTTTGCAGTACTCAATAATGAATTTATTGCACACTATCAGCCAAAAGTCGATAAAAATGGAAATCTCACAGGAATGGAATCACTCATAAGGTGGGATTCACCAAGCAGGGGGCTTGTGCCCCCCTATCAATTCATCCCCTTAACTGAAAGTAACGGTATGATCGTTGATATTGGATACTTAATTTTGAGAAAGGCATGCGAACAAAATAAGAAATGGCAGGATATGGGCTATAATCCCTTACGTGTTGCTGTTAACCTGTCCCCTTATCAATTCAGACAGCCAGACCTCATTGATAAGATACTGGAAATAATTAATGAAATTGGCCTTGAGCCAAAGTGGCTCGAACTAGAAATTACCGAATCAGGGATTATCAAAAATGAAGAGGAAGCAAAAAGAAAGCTGGAAAATTTTCATAAGCTTGGATTCTCAATTGCCATTGATGATTTTGGAACAGGTTACTCCTCCCTTAGCAAGCTTCAGGACTATCCCGTTGACACTTTAAAAATTGATAAATCGTTTATAAACAAAATAACATTTAACACAAAAACAGCTGCAATCGTAAAATATATCATAAATCTTGCTCACGATCTTGATTTCAAGGTTGTTGCTGAAGGGATTGAAGA
>JBHPHB010000028.1:0-20582 GCA_042569985.1 Spirochaetota bacterium
TAAATCATTGTGCTTGTCAACTCTTTTCTTAACGCATTTAGTGCCGCATTTGACAACTTTTTATAATACCATCCTTTTTATTTCAGAGGCATACTATAAGTCATTAAAGGATACTGATAGCAGCCTTTCAGATTTTTTAAGGAAATCAACAAGATATTAAGTACTGTTTATAAGCCCCCCAACCCCCGGAGGGGGGCTTATAAATAAATTCATATTTTTTTACAATCAAAACTCACATGCTAACCCCTGTTAAATTTTTCATTTTAACAAACTAAATGCGTTAAGAAAAGAGTTGACAAGCACAATGATTTAAAGAAATATCTGTGAGACCCTTGATAATAAACTTGATATTACAGATTATTCAGTTGAATGATATTAGAAATTGGGAGATGCGATATGAAAAATCCCATCCTTGTACCTGAATTAAGAGAACTCCTCCGAAATAAAAAACATAAAGTTTTAAAATCATTTATGCATGAGGGGCACCCCAAAGATATTGCCGAGTTTCTTGGTTTGCTTAGCTCCGGAGAAATATGGAAACTCCTGACAATTATTGATGTTTACATCAGGGATGAGATTTTCAGTTACCTTGATATGGATGTGCAAATTGAATTGCTGTCTACGGGGTTAAGGAAGAATGTTTCCGAAATATTAGCAAGTATGTCACATGACAACAGGGCGGACCTCTTCCAGAATCTTGACAAGAATGTTGCCGACAGTTTTTTGCTGTACCTGCCCGTTTCTGAAAGGACAGATATTTTAAAGCTTACATCGTACAACGAAGAGACTGCCGGCGCCATTATGACAACAGATTATTCTACTTTAAATGAGAATGATAATGTTGAAAAGGCAATAAGAAAGATACGCCAGGATGCCCCATCCAAAGAAACGGTCTATTATATATACGTTACCGATAATGATGGCAAGCTCATTGGGTTTGTATCCTTAAGGAAACTTATTCTTGCCCGCCCGAGACAAAAAGTTGCCAATATAATGAAAAAGGACGTGGTCTATGCCAATGTGAATGATGACCAGGAAAATGCAGCACGGGTGCTTGAGGAGTATGGCCTTATTGCCCTTCCAATTGTTGATAACAGTGAAAAACTTTTAGGTATAATAACATATGATGATGCCATAGAGGTAATAAGGGAGGAAGAGACGGAGGACCTGGAGAAACTCATGGCAATCAGCGGCGGTGTTGAGGAGAAACCCTATCTTGAAGTGCCCGCTTTTATACATTTCAGGAAAAGGGCTTTCTGGGTTATAATCCTGGGGCTCTTTGGTTTGCTAACCGGCCTTATTATTGAAGTGTACCAGAAGACACTGGAGACACTCATTGTTTTGACTTTTTATATGCCCCTGCTAAATGCTGCAGGGGGTAATACCGGTTCCCAATCGGCAACGGTTGTTTTGAGGTCATTAACATTGAAAGAGCTTTCTCCGGCGGACATCTTCAAGGTAATAAAAAAAGAGACTCTGGTAAGCTTTCTGCTGTCAATTTGTCTTGGCCTTGTTACCTTCGGCAGGGTTTATTTATTCCCAAGTTCCGGCAGTGAGCCTTCCCAGTTCTCAATAACACTGATTGCCCTGGTCATATCCATATCACTGGGCCTCCAGGTTTTATGGTCCACAGTATTTGGGGCCATAATCCCAATTATTGCAACAAAATTAAAGATGGACCCTGCCGTGGTATCAAGCCCGCTGCTGACAACCTTTGTTGATATGGGGGGGATAGTGATTTATTTTACAACGGCCAAATTTATCCTGGGGATATAAAGATATCCATAGAAATTGTTGACAAATATATGGATTTAGTTATTATCACATAAAATATACAAGATGGGAATTAATAATGAAAAAGAAAGGACGGGAAACCGGTTTTAAGGATTTTGCAGAGATTGAAATGAACATGCTTACCAGTAAGCTCAAGACAATGAGTAAGGTAATGCCTTTCTCATCAGTAAAGGGCAAGGTTCTTGAAGATGATGTTCTCCAATTATTAAGAAGTTTCTTGCCCAATGAATATGGATTGGGCTCAGGATTTATCGCTTATATTGACAATAACAAGGTTAAAATTTCAGATCAACTTGATATAATTATTTATGATGCCCTCAGGGGAGGGCCAATGGTGAGCCTGGATTCCTGTAATATATTCCCCATTGAATCGGTTTACGGATATGTTGAGGTTAAAGACGTATTGAACAGTTCATCAAAGGAGAACCCCAGCCCTTCTTCAATACAGTACTGCATCAAACAGAGCAATGACCTTAGAAAAATCAGGAAGAGGATTTTCTGGGGACTCGTTGAAGATAAGAAGAGAATTGCAAAATATTTTGAAACCAAATTTCCATCGATTAGAACATTCGTTTTTGCCTTTGACAGCAAAAACCTGGGAGTATATGACAGGATAAGGGAAAAAATGTTTGAGGAAACAAAAAAGATCGGCGGAGATGCGCATCTGTCCGGTATGTTTATTGGCGGCAAGGGTTATTTCCAGACACATTTCTTGGAAGAGGGGGAAGATAAAAATAACCTTCACATTGAATCGACCAATGAAAATTCACTTTTAAGGTTTAAGTGGTCCATGCTCCATAGCCTGTCAAGATTTCCCAGGTATCCAAAAAGCTGGACACCGGCAGTTGATAAATACTTTGAGTTTGAGAAAAGCTTTGATACATTTCCTGTTTTTGAGGATAATGCCATTTCTGCTGCAAGTGCAACGTCATCAATACAGGTGGATTTTTAATTTTTATAATTTCAGGCATGCCTGTATTTAATAATTTTCATTTTCTCTAATGTTACCAGGCCTTCTTCAACTGTATCATCTAAAAATTCCATCAGTTTATTTATATTTTCTTCCGTGTCCACTATCTCAATAATAACGGGTAAATCTTCAGATAGCGTCAATATTTTAGATGTATGGATACGGCTGCTGGCGCCGAAACCGAGTATGCCTCTTGTTACGGTTGCACCTGCAAGATTTAGCTCCCTGGCTTTTAAAACAATCTGTTCATACAGGGGTTTTCCTTCATGGCGGTCACTTTCGCCAATAAATATTCTCAGCATTAATGCTTGTTCCGGTAATTTCATGATTAACCTATCTTATAATTTTAAATAAAAATCGGGAAACCAACATGCCCGTTATTACCATAAATAGCGATAGTAAATTATTCAAGCATAAATTTATCAGGCCCAGCTTAATTTCACCATCCTTAATGAGATTGATAGTTTCAAAGGAATAGGTAGAAAATGTTGTATAAGCGCCCAGGAATCCAATAGTAAAAAATGATTTCACATCATTTGAAACAATGAGGTTTTCAAAAAAGTAAAATAAAAATCCTATGAGGAAAGATCCGCTGGCATTTACAAAGAGAGTTCCAAATGGTAAAATTTGATTGAAATAGGTATGAATATTTTTTGAAATTATATACCGTAATACAGCACCCAATCCCCCCCCTATGGCAATAAATATAATATGTTTCATAATAAGACTCCAAATGTTAATAATAGTAGGAGTCATCAGCCGTTACGGGCGGTCAAAGGTGAACCCCATCACCTGTATATTTTCAAAAATCTGTTATGCATGTTTTTGTCAATTATATTTTATTTCAGGCGATATTTTGAAATTCATATTATAATCTTTTACAGGCGATAAATAATCTAAAGAAGTGACTAGAATAAAAAAAAATGTAATATTAGAAAATAAATACAGTGTGGACATTTAATAAGCCGAAATTAGTATTAAGACTTATAAGAGAGAAAGGAAATGCCGCTAAAAGCAAAAACAACGAAAAAGAAAACAACAGCGAAGAAAAGTGCTGCCAAAAAGGCCGGAAGGACTGCAAGAAAACCGGGCAGGCCAAGGGGAAGTGCTGCCAAAACCGGTGTGAAGAAAAAACAGCAGCAGTTGAATATAAACCCCATTTATGCCCTCACCATTATGGGATTACTTATTATTATTCTGTTAATGGTAAATAAACTATATTTCAGTGATAAAACCGGTCATGGTATAAAGAAAAAGGATATCGTAACAAAACAGAATGAAAACAGGGAAGTAAATACTGATAAAATCGATACAGACATTATTGTTTCTGATAAGATCAAGAAAGATGTTAAAAAAGAAAATGTAAATCAAAAACAATTCGTTAAGGCTAAAATATTTTTCATAAGGTTTAATAAAAGAACTGAAAAATTATTCTTATCTCCGGTTGAAAGGAAGATGAGCAGTGATGGAGTTTTAATGAATTCTTTACGGGAGCTCGTAAGGGGGCCTGTTGTTTCTGAAAAGAGGAGGGGCTATATAACTGCCATCCCCAAAAGGTTGAGGATAAGAAGCGTTAGGATGCGTAACAGGGTTGCCGAGATTGATTTTAATGGTGAAATTGAAAAGGGGGCCAATGGCGACATACTCCTGAAGAGGATAGACCAGATTGTTTATACGGCCACCCAGTTTGAGGATGTTGATAGGGTAAGAATAAAAATTAATGGAAGGGCCAGAAGGACATTGGGCAGTGACGGCCTGTCAATAAACAGGCCATTGGGCAGGAAAAGATAGGTCATGGCCAAGCTGGAGGTTGAGATAAAGGCGCATTGCCCGGATCATCAAACAATAATTGATAAGCTCATTTCCCTCGATGCACAATATATTCACTCATTAAAACAGGATGATATATATTTCAGTCATCCATCAAGAGATTTCAATAGAACTGATGAAGCTTTCAGGATCCGCAGGGTCAATGATAAGATATTTATTACCTATAAAGGGCCAAAACTGGGGGAAGAAGCAAAATCAAGAATTGAGGAAGAGGTTGAGATAGATAATTTTCAGAGCATGAAAAGAATTGCCCAACACCTGGGATTTATCGAATTTGGAACTGTTTCAAAGGTCAGAGAAGTTTATTGTCTTGGAGAGATAGAAATCTGTATTGATAAGGTTGAGAAGCTTGGTGATTTCATCGAGCTTGAAATTATCAGCAGCCATAGAGAAGAGGCAGAAAAAGAGCTTTTTAAACTGGCATCGACCCTGGGCCTCGACAGATTTGAGCGAAAATCATATCTTGAATTATTATACGAATAAATAAACTTCCACCTGATACTACTAAAATCAGCCTTAACAATCAAATTATACGAAAATTTATTTTATGCCTGTTCAATTGCATTGAATGAATCGATTGCCACCTTCACAGCTCCCAGTGCGGTAATCTTAGATTGATCCTTCTGAGGTATGAGCTTAAAGTTTTCTTTGAGCCCCGGCAGCGACCTGTTGCCGATAACTTTTTTGATTGTAGGAAATAGCAGTTTATGCCCTTCTGATAACCCCCCCACAAAGATAATAGCTTCGGGATTAAATATATTTATTAAATTTGATATTCCAATTCCCAGGAATGTGGCAATTTCTTCAAAGGACTTCTTTGCAAACTCATCTCCCTTCAGGGCTTCTTCGTAAACAAGTTTTGACGTAAGTTCCTCGTTTTTGATTCTCTCTTTTATGGACGTTTTTGTGTTTTTTTTCATATTCTGTTTTACCAGGTTGGTAAGGGCAGTTGCCGAAGCATACTGTTCAAAACAGCCAAGGTTTCCACATGAACATTTTTTGCCGTTAAAGTCAATGGTCATATGTCCCACTTCCATGGAACTTCCCGATTGGCCCGTATATATCTTATTATCGATTATTATTCCTCCTCCAATACCTGTGCCGAGGGTTAACATAATCCAGTTTCTAAACTTGTTGCCTTCACCTTTCCACCACCCTCCGGCAACTGCAACGGTTGCATCATTTTCTAAAAAAACTTTTGCCCCTAATTGCTTTTCAATATTTTTTGTTATGGGATAGTTTTTAAGGGCATTGATATTGGGAGAAGTTACTATTACCCCCTTATTCCTGTCAATTGAACCTGCCGCCCCGATACCAATTGCTTTAATGTCAATTTTAGATACAGATGCGGATGTTGCCAGCTGTTCAACAAGGAGATTGATTTCCGTTTCAATTTCATCGTTTGATTCAGGTGTTGTAGTTTCTTTGTAGCTTAGTTCCTTACCTGTATTATCAGTAAGTATTCCCTTTATGTTAGTTCCGCCCAGGTCAATTCCAATAAACATTACATTCCTCTGATTAATTTCATTAAGTATTAACTTTTGTCATATCAAAGTTTGTGGCATATTTAGTAAAGCAATTTTCCTGAAAAAAATAATATTTTAAATTCCATTAAAGTGTTTTTTGTTTTATAAAGCAAGCATAAAATGCTTGCTATAATATTGTTATATTAAAAAGGTTTGATTTGATTAAATTTCCGTGCCATGCACGGAGGAGGGGGGTAGAAGGGGCTCCGCCCCTTACCCGGTTTAAGAAATGGAGTAGCATTTCCGGTAAAGAGATTGAAGAATGAAGAATTTTAATATAGCATATTTTTACTTTTTATCAGTAACTCCGTGCCATGCACGGAGGAGAGGGGAGAAGAGGGGAATATGAAAAAAATAGATCTGCACACTCATACAACAGCTTCCGATGGAATCTATGCTCCGGAAAAACTCATTGATATGGCAATTGAAAATAATCTTATTGCTTTGGCTATAACTGATCATGATGCAATTGACGGGCTTCAAAGTGCCGTGAATTATGCGCAGAATATAAATATTAAGTTTATTCCCGGTATTGAATTTAGTGTAGATTATGATATGGGTTCATTTCACCTGGTGGGCCTGGGCATAAAACCTGATGATGAAAAGATTATTGCAAGAACTAAAAAGCTACAGCATTCAAGGGATACAAGGGCAAAGAGAATAATCGAGGACTTGGAAAAACACGATATCCACATAACTATTGAGGAGGTACTTGAAGAAAGTTCTTCAGGTTCTATTGGAAGGCCACACCTTGCAAGGGTAATGGTTAAGCATGGTTACGCAAAAAATATTAAGGATGTTTTTAAAGACTACCTTGTTAAGGGTAAGCCCGGTTACGCAAAGAAGGACAGGGTAAAACTTGATGAAGCAATTTCATTGATAAGGGATTCCGGAGGAGTCCCCATCATTGCACATCCCATTTCGCTGGGGTTTAAGGACTTCAGCGATTTTGAAAATATTCTAAAAGACTTCATCGACATGGGTTTGGCAGGAATTGAAGTATTTTCATCTATGCATAAAAATAATGAAGTTAAAGAGTTTCAAAATATTGCAAAAAAATATGATCTAATTATCTCAGGCGGCAGTGATTTTCATGGGGATAAAAATGAGATTATAGGCAATTATGCTGAAAATGAGCCAATACCAATCGATATATTGTACGGCCTTGAAAAGCATTTGAGATGATTAATAGAATATAAATTAAAGGGGTATAACGATAAAAAACACTCAGTGAAAAAAATAAAATAACCGATTAATAAATAAATGCGTACTTCTTTATTCAGCATCTACAGTATTATGGAGCTAAATTATGAAAAAAATAGTCAATGAAACAATAATTCCCTTAATCAATAATGGAGTGTTGAGTATGAGAAGAGTTAATGATTTAATTTTTATAAAGGAATTTATTGATAGTATATCTAAAAATGACTTTGTTGAATTGGAATCTGTTGATGATATAAAAAATAAATTTGGGGTAAAGCCTAATATTATCACATGGGGTGATTATTTCCAAACGGAAATGGCATCATCTCTTATTGATCTGAGTGATGATGAATTCGCAAAGGCTGTGGATACACTAAAATATGATGTAATATCCAGTTATCGTATCTTTTCTGAAAACAGTACAGATTTCCTTGACTGGGTTGAAAATAATTTCCTTGAAATTGTGGCTGAAAATAAACAGGACTTAACAGAAGAAGAACAGGAAGTTATACATTTGAAGATACTCAAGGACTACTATTTAAATTTAGGAATTTCCGGTAATTTTTCCAAAAGCCTTATGAAATGGTACAATTCTTTTAGTGAAAGCATGGCAATGTAGTTGTATTATTGTAAATCCTAAATAAGTTCCGTAAATTCACTCAACGATCTATTTTCCAGGTCTAATATAACTTTACCCAGTTTTTCAGCCTCTTCTTTGGATACCTGCATGGTTGCATTTACCAAATACTTTTTGTAAAGTTCTTCACTGCTGGCAGGATTTTCAGGTTCACCCTTTGCCAATTCCACTTCCAAAGTATATTCTTTATTGTCATTGTCAATTATGGTAACCGTGGCCCCCCTTTGATTGGGATAAGCTTTTTCCCATTTTTTACCATTTGAAAGTGTTACCTTCTTTGATAAATTCTGGATATTTCTATTACTCACTGTTTCTTCCGAGTATTTGTCTGCACTTGCATCTTTCAAAATCAAAAGCATTGCAAGAGAAAAGGCAATGCTGAATCTGGCAGCTGATGCCGTTGATGGTTCTTCAATACCGGCCAGCTTGATTGCTGCTGGATATGTTTCAACAGAGATCTTTTGGATATTTTCAGGTTTGATCTGGTTTTTTTCGGAAATTTCAAGAGCTGCATCCATTGCAGCATGGGTATGCCGGCAGGCAGCATATAGTTTATCATATGTGTTCAGAGTTTCAAACTTTTCACCAAGGCCTGAAATGAGAAGGTCATCCTTTACTTCATCAGTTATGGCACTTAGAAATCCATCCTCGCCTTCGAATATTTGTATAGGGCCTCGTGCCCCTTTGCGGGCAAGAATACATGATAACAGCCCTGATACGGCAGCCTTTCCCGGGTTGATTGGTTTTACCTTCGCTCCCACATCATCATGATTTACAGCTAAAAGGCCTGATGCTTGAAGCCCTGCCATTCCAAGGGCACCTACTATTTCGTCATGGCCCAGTTTCATTATGTTAGCAGCAGCTGCTGTTGCGCCAAAGGCGCCTGCCACACCGGTACTGTGAAAGCCGCGCTGCAGGCTTGAAGGATTTATGGCCATGCCGATGCGGATCATTATTTCGTATCCCACAACAATTCCTGTTATAAGATCTTTTGTCGTTGCATTGGACATTTCAGCTGCGGCAAGTGCGGCCGGTATAACAGCCACTGCAGGGTGGAGTGCAGAAAACCTGTGGCCGTCATCCATGTCAAGAGCATGGGCGCATGCTCCGTTGGCCAGTGCGGCATTAATTGCCGGTACTTTCTTCTTCGTCTGAATTACCGTTGCTTCCGGGGCCCCCCCCATTTCAAGTACAAATTCAACTACAATCTGCGGGAATTCCATCATCTTGTATCCGCCAAGGGAAACTCCAATAGTATCCAATAGACGGCTTTTTGATTTAGTTACAACCTCGGGAGGTAATTTATCAAAATTTGTTTCGAATATAAAATCTGCATATACAGAAGAAAGCTTTTTCATGTAATCTACCTCGATATAATGTTCATTTGCTGTTTTTTGTTAGATTTTCGTAATTTATGTTGATGTCAAGTAATTTAATCGGGCATGATAAAATTTATTTTTATATTATTATAAAAAAAGTCCCCTGTAAAAAGGGGACTTTTAATTTGCTTAATATTTTATTTAAAGTTTTTTAATCGTCTAAGACCTTGCTTTTACCTTTTCTTCAATTAGTTCAGCATTTTTGAGAAGATTCATTGCCCTTTTGTAGGAACCGAAATCTATCATCCTTCCTCCAAAAGTTGTTGCTCCCAGGCCTTTAGCTTTTGCTTCTTCATAAAGCTCAATAACCTGCTTTGCAAATTTAAGGTCATCCTCAGCAGGGGTAAATACTGCGTTAACCGGCTCAACATGTCTTGGGTGAACAAGCTGCTTGCCTGTAAAACCCATTAGTTTTGCTTTCCATGTCTGGTCAACAAGACCTTTAGTATCAATAACCATTCCTGCGAAAGGCGTATCAAATGCCTCAATGCCTGCAGCCCTTGCTGCCAGTGCAATTTTTGCCTTTGGATAATGGGACATTACAAACAACTCCTCAGGTGAAAGCTTGCTTACGCCCATTCCGGCCCCGATTTCACGGGAGTAGTCACCGGCACCAAAACCAACGCCAACCACACGGTCGCTCGCGGCAATAATCTCGGAAACATTGGCAACGCCAAGAGGTGATTCAATAAGTGCAATTATTTTTACACTTTTTGCATCAAGTTTCTTTTTCTTTTCTTCTGCCTCCAGCAGCTTTTCAAGCTTTTTTATGTCTTCTGCTGTTTCCGATTTGGGAAGCATTATACCGTCGAGACCATTAGTTACTACGTATTTTAAATCTTCTTCAAGTAGTTCAGTTTCAAATGCGTTTACCCTTGTAAAAACATCATATCCCTTTTCTTTGAAAAGGCTTACTGAGTCCCGTGCAAAGATTCTTCCTGTTTCCTTTTCAGCTATGGGACAGGCATCTTCTATGTCTATCAATACTCCATCCTGAACTTCTGTGGCTGCAGTGTTTATCATTCTCCAGCTATTAGCCGGTACATATAATAATGTTCTTAGTATCATAACTTACTTTTCCTCCTTCTTGAAAACCTCTTGAAGGGTAGGGATGAGGTCCCATGGCCTGTCAACCACATGTGCACCAACACTTGTAAGTGCTTCGGCCTTTCCTTCTGCAGTTCCCTTGCCGCCTTCAACTATGGCACTGGCATGTGAGAAGCGAAGTCCCGAAGGCATTCCCCTACCAGCTATATATGCTACGAGCGGTTTAGTGTATCCGCCATTCTTTATCAGTTCTGCTGCTTCCTCTTCCATTACAGTTCCGATTTCACCGAAGTAAACAACACCGTCGGTTTCATCATCTTCTTCGAACATTGGAAGCAATTCACAGAAAGTAGTTCCCAGAACGGGCTCGGAACCGAGGTGAAAGGCAGTACTGATTCCAAAACCTGCGCTAACAACAGTCCAGCAAATTGTTGATGTCTGACCGCCGCTCCTTGAAATGACGCCAATTCTTCCCGGCTTAAATGCAATTTGTGGCAGGTCAGAAGATCCCATGAATCCGCCCAGTCCTCCCAATGATGCCTTGCCCGGGCTTACAACACCTGCAGAACCGGGTCCGATTAAACGAACACCCAGCTTTTTTGCATGGGCTAAGATTTCCAGGGTATCATGAAGGGGAACACGCTCAACTCTCATTTCTACGCATTTAATTCCCGCTTCAAATGCTTCAATTACTGCACCCTTGGCTGCACGGCCCGGAACAACTGTAACCGATGAATCTACCATGCCAACAGCATCAATTGCTTCCTTTACATTGTTAAATACGGGAACGCCCCATACTTTTTGTCCGCCCCTTCCCGGCGTAACACCGGCAATAACCTTGGAGCCAACTTCTAACATTCTTCTACAAACACCCTGTCCAAATCGTCCAGTTATTCCCTGGATCATCATGGTGGTGTTTTCATCTATTACTATAGCCATTATTTGCCTCCCAATGTCTTCGCTCTGTATTCTTCAATACCCGGTAGCGGTACTTCAATAGTTATACAACCAGTACCATTGAGCGAACATTGAAATTCGCACGCCAGGCATTCATTTTCCAAACGCTCTATTTCTTTAGGATCAGTTACCGCAAGAACAGGCCTGTTGTTTTCAATCTTTAGAAGATTTCTTCCATATAACCTGCAAGCCTTTACGCATCTGAACTCACATTTTGGTGAATCAGAATTGCTCTGTGCCGGTTCACACTTGCTGTAATCGATGGTTATTTCTGCTTTTCTTGCATTAAATGTAATTTTATCTGCCATGATTATATACTCCTTGTATTTCCTATAACATTATGATGATAATTTGAACTTTCTGTTCTTGTAATCATCACTTGCCTGATATTCTTTAATGAGGGCTTCAACTCTGTCAGCCATGTGGTCTGTGTCGTAAATATATTTACGGCCATATAGTTCATACCGGATATTTACGTCTTTAAGTCCGTCCTCAATTATTTTAAATGTTTCCTCTTCCTTGTTGCCGGCAATGAGGAGTACACATGGAAAACCGGGCCTGTCTACAGCCACTTCCTTTAATGCCTTAACGATTGCATGTCCATGGTGCCATTGCTCCTGGTTTGCCAGGCATGATCCCATGAGCACGTATCCGTCAATGTGCTGAGAGAAGACACACTTCATTACACGGTATATCTTACTTGCAGTGGGGTCTCCACTGGTATCAGCATAGTTAGCCAGCTTGTAGCCTCTTGCTATAAGGGCACTTGCGCCAAGCATTGCTCCGCCGCCGCCAACTCCCTGAAACCCGAGGAATCCTTCTTCCTTGATATCGTCAACCATCTGTGTGAAATAACCTGTTCCACGGTAATCGTCATCTTCAATCTGCCATGCAATATTATCAAGTTCCGATGGAGGGCTGTCCATATCCCTTGGCAGGTCAATTTCAAATTCGGGATGACGGAATACTGAATTGTCGTCAATGGATGCACGGCAGTCAGCAGCTGCTACTGAACCGTCTTTCAGAAATACAACAGGATTGATCTCGGCTGATCTTGCATTATTATCTACAAAAGCCTGATAGAGCTTAACAATTACGTCAGCATAAAGCTTCATCTGCTCATCTGATATCTTTGGATCGAAGTTTAATTTTCCCAGAAGGTCCATTGCCGCTTTTTGGTCAACACCTTCAAGGTAGTCAACATTGAGCATTGCGACTTTGTCCGGATATTTTGCTGCGATCTCTTCTATACCTGTTCCGCCCATGCTGCTTGCAATGACAACGGGCCCGCGGATTTTATGTGAATCCGCAACAATAACGCCTGTATAGAATTCCCTATCAACTTCAAATTTCTCTTCAACTAAAACTTTCTCAACTGCCAGGCCCTTAACAGTTTTATTTAAGAGTTCTTCAGTTCCTTTTTCCGCTTCTTCCGGCGTGTCTGCAAAAAGGATTCCACCGGCTTTGAAACGGCCTGTAGCCCATACCTGAGCTTTTAGAGCAACAGGTTTTCCGATTTCCTTTGCTGCTTTTTTGGCTTCTTCAGCAGTTGAAACACAAATTCCCTTGGGTACAGATACACCTGCTTTCTTTAGTATATCCTTTCCCTGGTATTCATAAAGCCTTGCCATTTGTTACCTCCAAAATTTCTACTGGTTTTTAAAAACCATGAGTTGATTTAGCTTTCCAACATCATCAATTTTATCTAAATCAAAGATAGTTTCGATAAGATTATCCATCTGTTTATCATCCATATACTTTTCAGCCATGTTTTTAAACTTGTCCGCAACCTGTTCGTCGGTCATTGGATTTCGTGCGTGGCCGATGGGATACTGACACTTAGTATTGTAAACAGTGCCGTCCTTTAAAGTAATTTCAGATAAACCTGCCGGGCGCTCTTTGTCCAGGCTTGGGTCACCTATCAATTCTACTTTGTCGATAAGCTCTTTTACTATTGGTAAATTATATTTTTCAGGAGTGAACTGGTCCGGTCCAATCTCCTTATCCACTATTGCAATTGCTGTAAGGTAGTACGAGCTGTGGTCTGCGCTTTCTTTATTCTGGGGATATTTTTTGGCAATATCGCCCGTATGGTTTGCACACCTTGCACTTGTTGTAACCTTAATTTTTGCAACATCATCGGGATTTATATTATTTTCTCTTGCCAGTGTGAGAGTGGCAGTGAGGTGTCCGTGAGAAGAGAAATCGGCAATAATGGACTTGATGCACGTTTCCATTATGGCAAATTTTCCTTTCAGCGTATCAAAAGTCTTTATATCATATTCGCCGTTCATTACAGCTTTTATAAATCCGTCATGTCCCTCAATTACACGGGGCGGGCCGGTAAAGCCGTTTCGTGCAAGGAAAGCAGCAAGGATTCCGCCATAAGCCATGGTGGGGAACCTCAGATTTTTTGTCATTGTATACACTTCTGCAGCAGTATCAAGGATTGCAAGAACTGCATGGCAGCTTCCCGCAATACCGACGGCATTTGTCATCTGGTCTGCATCCAGGCCAAGGAGTTTACCGATAACTATGGGCATTATGTATGCGCCCCTGGTATCTCCGTTCCATCCCTTCTTTTCCATTCCCGTTCCCGTAACACCTTCTAAAAACGAGAGTGAAAGGTCATATCCAGCAACAATTGCCGTTATGGCATCTTTACCTGGAAGGTTATCCCTTTCGCAAACGGACAGTACGGGAGGCATAATTTCACTGGGGTGGTATCCCGTTCTGTAGGTTTCCCCCTGAATAATAAATGCAGTGTCGTTGTAATCTAAATATCGGACCATTGCACCGTTGGCAAGGGCTGCGTTAAGACATGAGGTCTTTATTCCGCTGCCTATAACCGTGGATTCTTCTTTTCCACCCAGTTCAGTAACAGTTTTCTGGATCATCTGGCTGGCATCACTGGAATAACCGCCAATGGCGCAACCAATGGTGTCTAGCATAACACGTTTTGTCTGGTGAATTACTTCCTGGGGCAGGTCTTCGAATTTTAGATCTATAGCGTACTTTGCAAGCTCTTTTGCTACACTCATAATATTATTCTCCTTCTTTATCAATAATATTATTAATCTTTATTGATTTAGCTTATATCAATAAGATTAAAAGTGAAAATAGTAAGTTGTAATAATTGGACATTTTATTTAGGTGGTTATTTGTCAACGAAAAAAGCAAAAAAAAATTTATTTTTACTTTTTTATAAAAAAAATGAAATTTAATTCTTTTTTTCCAATACAAAAACTAAAAAGTGATTTTATTTCTTATAATATTTTTATTAAAAAAAGACTAACCGGTTGGTTGGTGGTTGTAAAATAATATTATTTTTCAATTGACATATAACAAAAAAAGAGGAGAATAAAATTTGTGAATAATCATATATTTGTTCTTTTAGTTTTGTTACTTATCAATTTTAGGAGATAAAAATGAAAAAGATAAAGATAATGAAAATTATTTTGATGGTACTCGTAATTATACCGTCTTGTATAATCATTCCGGTTTCCGGAACAAACGGCGGTAACAGCAGGCTTAAATCTGCAAACCTTTCATCACTGGAAAGGGGAGTCTTCAGGGAGCAGAACGAGGCACGGACAAATCCCAAAAAATATGCACGCAAACTTGAAGCTACGCTGAAATATTATTCGGGCAATATATTCCGCAGGCCCGGTGCCATTGGAATACGCACACGCGAAGGGACAAGGGCTGTACGGGAAGCTATCCGCTATCTCAGGAGGGTATCTCCAAGGAGCGCAATGAAATTATCCCGGGGTATGTCAAAAGCCTGCCGTGACCATGTCCGCGACCAGGGGCGCAGGGGAACAACGGGTCATTACGGGTCAGACCGAAGCAGCCCCTTTGCACGGATGAAGCGTTACGGAAGGTATCTTTCCACTGCAGGAGAAAATATCGGTTACGGGCCAAAGAGGGCCGATCTTGTTGTAATGCAGCTCATCATTGATGACGGTGTAAGGAGCCGGGGGCACAGGAAAAATATTTTCAACCCTTCATTCAAGGTTACCGGAATTGCCTGCGGAAGTCACAGGGTTTACCGCAATATGTGTGTAATTACCTATGCAGGCGGATTTATTGATAATTAAAGAGCTTGCTCAGAGTAAAAGAGCTTGCTCAGAGTAAAAGAGCTTGCTCAGAGTAAAAGAGCTTGCTCAGAGTAAAATAGCTTGCTCAGAGTAAAATATCGGTTGCTCAGAGTAAACCTGTTCATCGAAATAAATTGACAAAATCCCTTTTATAACCTGAATTGGTCAGAAATTTGACAAATTGGAAGTAATAATGAAAAAGAATATTGGCTTTGACGAAGCAAAAAAACTTATATTTACATCAATTCCTCAAATGGATTTTGAAATATTGCCCCTTGATAAACTGGCCGGAAGGTTTGCAGCAAAGGATCTTTTCTCAAGAATCGACGTACCATCAAGGGATATTTCATTCTATGACGGATATGCACTTATTTCCAAGGATATATCTGCTGCCGGTCCGGAAAATGGGGTGGATCTTGAAATTACAGGTGAAATCTTTGCCGGTAAACCTGAAGAAGGTAAAATTAAGGTTTCCCCGGGAAATGCAGTGCGAGTTACTTCTGGTGCCCAGATACCTGAAGGGGCTGACGCGGTGATTGCCCAGGAGTTTTGTAAAATTGACGGGGAAAAACTAATTTGCCTTAATACAGCGGAAGTGGGAAGGAATATAATTAAAAAAGGCACAGACCTGAAAATCGGTGAGCTTTTAATAGGCAATGGTGAAGTTCTTACTCCCCCGGTAATTGGGCTTATTGCCGCTGCTGGCATTTCAGAGGCACAGGTTTATAAACAGCCCGTTGTTGCAGTTCTTGCAACAGGTGACGAGGTTGTGGCCCCGGGAGAGCCCCTTGGTGAGGGTAAACTCTATTCAAGCAATCTTGTGGAGATCTGCTCCTGGCTTTCTCAGGTGGGATTTGGATATCGCACTAAAATTATAAGTGATGATAAAGAAGAGATAAAAAGTGCAATCGAAAATATTTTACCCCATGTTGACGCATTTGTAACAAGCGGTGGAGCAATGAGGAGCGAAAGGGACTTGATTATGAAGGTTCTGGATAACCTCAAGTGGAAAGGAATTTTTCACAGGGTCCGAATGGGGCCTGGTAAGGCAATAGGTTTTGGCCTCCTCAAAGATAAACCATTTTTTTGTTTACCCGGAGGTCCGCCATCAAATGAAATGGCATTTCTCCAGCTTGCATTGCCCGGCCTTCTTGCCATGCAGGGTAGTTCAAGACAGATATTCGCCACAACAAAAGCGAAACTCACAGATAAAGTAACGGGCCAAAAGGACTGGACCCAGTTTATTCATGCGCGATTTGACGGGACTGGTAATTCTACACAGGTGAAACCGGCCAAACTTGCAAGCAGGCTGCAGTCCATGGCGCAAAAGGAAGCAATAATTATTATACCCGAAGGTATTGATGAAATTAAGGCGGGAGATGAAATTGAAATACAGTCAGTGAAGTCAGCAGGTGTTTTAACCGATCCCGGGGCAGCAACATCATGTGCCGGTACAAATCCTCCCCCAATTGTGTCCTTTGTGGGTAAGTCCGACAGCGGTAAAACCACATTAATCGAAAAAGTATTACCCGTTCTTACCGGGAGAGGCTACCATATCGGTACAATTAAGCACGATGCACATTCATTTGACGTGGACCATGAGGGCAAGGATTCCTGGCGTCACAGGGAGGCAGGGGCAAAGGCAGTGGCAATCTCTTCACCGGCAAAGCTTTTTATAACCATCAAGCATGACAGGGAAAGCACTATATATGATATACAGAAGTACCTGGCTAATACCTGCGACCTCATCATCACAGAAGGGTTTAAGCGTGAAAAGGCACCGAAGATTGAAATTAACCGTACTGCCCGCTCCAATGAGCTAATCTGTACTCCCGAAGCTGATTCACTTATTGCAGTTGCATCGGATCAGCATTTTGATTTAACTGTGCCTATTTTTGATATAAATGATGCAGAGGCTATTGCAGATTTTATTGAAAAGACTTTTTTAAAGTGACCGGGCGTAATAAACTTACTGACCAGAAAAAATCTCTTTGACTTTATATCAAAAGTCTTATATTATTATGATCTAAATATACAACAGGAGAGTTACCATGGATGCATTTGAAGCTCAAAAGAGCTATTTCCAGATTCAAATAGACAGGTGCGAAAAAAAGCCCGATCTTCATAAGAATAAAATTGAGGATTGTAAACATTATCTTAAAGCCCTGGAAGACGCAGGGTCCAATGCGGAGTTTAAAAAATATGTCCAGTCAACGGGAAATATGATTTCAACTGCAAAGGCTGAAGCAAAAGACCGTTATGAAAACTATGCGCGCATTTTTGAAAAGCTCGGCCAGCTAAAAAAGGTGGAGGCTGAAAAACTCAGGCTTCAGGAAATTGATGGATCAAATACTCACCAGGAGCTTACTGAGAAACTTGAAGCAATTGAAGAGAAGTCTTCGGCCCTTCATTTTGAGGAAAACAAGGCAATTAGTGCAGTGTGTTCGATATTACGGGCATGTTTTAACCTCGCCACAGATCCCAAGGGATCAAAAGCAGAGGAACTGAGTATTACAAATTTAAGGGAATACAAGAAAATAATGAAGGAAGGCGATCCTGAAATGTCCTGGGAGAAGATTACTTCCTATAAGCCCTACAGGGACAGGATCGTATTTACCGAAGAACAGCTTGCTGTGATAAAAGCAAACTTTGAGGAGGCTTAAGATGGACGCTACCGTAAAACAGATGCTGGACAGTTTCACCTTTTCCATAAAGAATTATACGTCAAGCCTCGGCCCCGATAATCCTAAAATTGTTGAAGCCAAGGGGATTCTTGATAAACTCGTTGAAATGGCCGAGGGCGGTGCAGATATAACCAAGATTTCCATGGACCCTGGTTTTGCAACAATTGGAGGCCTCATTGGAGAGCTTGCTTCAGAAACTCCACTAAGCAGTGAGGAGCTGAAAGAGTATGGCTACGAAATACAGGATGATGCTGTTCCTCCGGCAAGTATTCCCGCTGCTGGTTACCATATGGCCTATGATGCAATGCCGCCCGATGTTAAAGAAAAAAACAAACCCTATTACGACAGGATCTTTGAGATTGAAAAAAATTCGGAGAATGCCATTTTTTTCAACACGAGTCTCCTTGAAGACGGGGTTCTTCTTGAGATGAGCCGTGAACCCCTGATGGAATCTGCAAAAGAAACAATTGAAAAGTCAAAGGAAGCCTATTCTCCCACGGTGGAATACCAGCAAAAACTTACCATTGAAACCTATGAGAAGGTCAATACAGTTCCTGAACTTGAGTTTGAGGGAACCAGGCTTGCAGAACTGAGCAATGTTGAGCATGAGTGGGATGCGCTTTTTCTTGATGTTATAGGCCTCTTGCCCGCATGCGCACAGGCAATAGAAGCATTTGGTCCGTCAGATGATCTCATCCAGAAACTGAAGAACAGCTACAAGTTCATGGCTGAATTCATGGGAATAGACTGGGATGATGTTTTTGCAAATGAAAGGTATCTCTATTTCTGGAACAATGTCTTCTTCCCAAGAATTCCTGATGAAAAGAGGACAAAATACAATGTTAAAACACCCGAGGGCTACAGGGATGTACTGAAAAACCAGTTTTTCGATCCCTTTATAAAGGATGAGCCTGTGCCTGTGAAGAATAAAAATCAGAATGTGCTCTTTTGGGGAAAAGAAATTGATGTTAAGGATGTTATGAGTGCCTTGAGAAATCCGCCTCGTCCTGAGGTTTAATTTTTAATTTTGATAAGAGTATCCCGCAGGAAGGACATTTAAGGCAGTCATTATCAACGGGAAAGGATAGCGGTACTCCACAGCTCGTGCATTTGAATTCAGGTTTTTCAACATCGATTACATAACAGCAGTTTTCACATAGCATTTTTTTTGAGTCTTCAATTGCCCGGAGTTCTGATCCGCAGGCACCGCATTTCCGTATATTAAACTTTACCGGTTCAACCTGTTTGTATTCGCCCTTTAAAAGGCAAGATTCGATTGTCATTTCAGCATCGGTACTTTCAAGGCAGGGAAGCCAGGCTTGCGTAAATGTTGATGTGTTTAGTTTCAATAATAATTCATGGGAGGATAAATCGGGTTTTCCAGGAGATGGTTTATTTTACTTTTTATGCCCCTGAAGTTTAAATACTCTATATATCCAGTCCATTAAAGAGGGGAACATATCATTTAGTGCTCCCAACTGGTAGTAAATTTTTGGTACAATAACAATTGGTTTGTTTTTCATGATTCCCCTTATAATTGCTTTGGCAACTTTTTCGGGGGAAATCTTTGGTGAGATCCAGGGTACATCAAGATTTTCTATCATGGGCGTATCTATACGGCCGGGATAAACTGAGGTTACCCCTATTCCGCTGGCCCTTAATTCCTGACGCAATACATCGCCAAATCCATGCAGGGCAGATTTTGCGGCAACATAGGGTCCGTCCTCAATAACCCCCTTTTTTGAATCAAGACTGTTCGTCATAACAATATGGCCTGAATTATGTTTTTTCATGACAGGTAATACAGCTTTAACCGTATAATAGGAGCCCCAGAAGTTTACGGCAAATGATTCTTCAAATAACTCTTCATCAGTTTCTTCAATGGAACCTTGTATATATTGTCCCGCGTTGGAAACGAGGATGTCAACCTTACCCCATTTTTTTACAGTTTCATTTACCAGTTTGCCCACGTCTCTTTTTTTTGAAACATCTGTTATAAAGGTGAAGGCATCATTGCCCGATGAAGTTATCTGTTTTTCAATACTTTGAAGCTTCTCGTTATTCCTTGCGGCAAGAACTACCTTTGCACCCAGTTGAGAAAGTGTAAGGGCCGTGGCTGCTCCAATACCGCTTGAGGCACCGGTTACTATTACTACTTTATCTTTGAAGAACTTACGTTTGTTCACAGAAAAATTTCCTTTAATTTGATTAAGATTTTAACTTTACCTGAAAAAATTATGTTTCTTTTGAATTGAAGAAGTGTCAAGCATAATTAATCCAAAGGAATACTTATGGTTGATTTTGACAAAGATCAGGCTTGACATATACGGATTAAATTAATTATGGCATTATTTGAAGATAGGATTTTAAAGAACTATTGAAATGAATTTAAAAGGAGATCCATTTTGAAAATTATTTATATCCCCCTGGTATTGCTTTTTGTGTTTTATATATT
>JBHPHB010000029.1:0-20543 GCA_042569985.1 Spirochaetota bacterium
GATATTGATAATTCACTCAACATATTAAAATATCTCACGGGGAAACCTGCTGCGGTCGTGGTAAAGCATAATAACCCATGCGGAGTGGCTTATGGAGATAACATTGCCGATGCCTTTAACAAGGCGTTCAGAGCGGACAGGATTGCGGCCTTTGGAGGATGTGCTGCTCTTAACAGGGCAGTTGACAGGGAAACAGCCGAGTTAATTTCAAAGGAATACCTGGAAATAATTGCAGCACCCGATTATAATGAAGGTGCAATTGATATACTGAAGAAAAGAAAAAATCTACGAATAGTCAAAATTGAAAACATCGAAAATCTTGAAAAGATGAGGGATAATGTTTTTGTTGACTTCAAATCTCTCATAGATGGGGGGATCATAGTTCAGCAATCTCCGGTAAATAAAATCAAAACAAAGGATGACCTTACTTTAGCTGAATCTGAACATGATGGGAAAATCTATAAAATTGAGCGTACGCCAACTGAACAGGAATTTGAAGACTTACTTTTTGGATGGTCCGTTGAACAGGGCGTAACATCTAACTCGGTATTATATGTTAAAAATGGCATAACCGTTGGTATCGGAACAGGCGAACAGGACAGGGTCGGCGTAGCCGAAATTGCCATTCATAAGGCTTATACTAAGTATGCTGACCTTCTATGCTTTGACAGGTTTGGCATATCATATAAGGAACTTGAACTAGCAGTACTAAATGGAGATAGGAAAAAATCAGAATTAACCAATATAGACGAGGAAACAAAAGATGCCCGGGGAGGATTAATTGAAGCTGCAGCTGTATCTGATGCATTTTTCCCTTTCAGGGATGGAGTAGATGTAATTATCAGGCAGGGAGTTACATCAATAATTCAACCGGGAGGATCCATGCAGGATTATGGTTCCATAAATGCATGCAATGAAGCAAACCCCCAGGTTACCATGGTCTATACAGGCCAGAG
The DNA here is from genome assembly GCA_042569985.1 of Spirochaetota bacterium. GTDB lineage: Bacteria > Spirochaetota > UBA4802 > UBA4802 > UBA5550 > JBHPHB01. Next base: position 957 of record JBHPHB010000029.1, read on the forward strand.
AGCATTTAAACATTAAGAGAAGACTATGCCTGTTAAAACTGATCAAATTACTGTCTCATCAAAAGGCAAAAAAGATGTAATTGACATTACCGGGGAGATTAGAAGCCTAATAGGAAAAAATACAATTGATGACGGCATTGTGGTTGTATTCGTACCCGGTTCTACAGGTGCAATAACTACTATTGAATATGAGCCTGGTTTAAAAAAGGACATTGATATTTTTTTGGATAAGATTGCTCCATATAATGCAAAATATCATCATCACGATACCTGGAATGATGATAATGGTTCATCCCATATACAGGCTTCGTTAATTGGCCCATCTCTGACAGTCCCCATTGTTAATGGTGATTTGGCCTTAGGCACCTGGCAGCAGGTTGTACTAATCGATTGCGATACAAGAGCAAGGAAAAGGAATATTGTTGTGCAATTTGTTTATTAGTTAATTCTTTTTTTGCTTATACTCTTTCATATACTCATCAATGAGGCTTTTGCCTTTAGCACCGTCTTCATCTCTAACGGGCATAGTCCTTCTTTGGAAAAACCTCCCCACTGCAACAAAGGGCATTGCAATAGCTCTCCCAAGGGCGGAAAAAAAGTTTATAATGCCTTCAAAAATTGTCTTAATAACGGATTTTTTAGCACCGGCACCTGACGGAGATGTCCTTCTTGGTGTCACACTTGATTTAACAGCGGCTGCTGTAGTTGAAACAACTGTCTCTGCTGTTTTGGCAATAGTCTTTGTTGACCTGTACATTGGAGGTACCGGGCTGGGACTCCTGGAATATGAGATTGAAGGTGTACGGGACCTGCGCCTTGAAGAGGGTTTCCAAAACCGTACGGTTGTATACGATTCATCTGCACTTCTGTCTATTATGAATAAAAAGCTATAGTAAATAAACATAAAGAAATTCCAGAATATCAAAAAAAAAGCGGCCCATATTTCATAGAAAGCTATACATGCCTCAAATAAAACTTTACCAAAATCAACAATTTTAAAAAAGAACTTAAAAATATTATCAATGGCAGAATTTGAAAACTGTTTAACCATTGTATACTTCATATCATACCCCAATCATGAAATTTTCTATTATTTTTTTGCCCTCAATATCTAAAAATACCGCATCCTTGAGTCAATAAAAAAATTAGTTATGCAATTATTTATCTTAACTTTATTCTATAAAATCGATGTCATCCAATTCTGATAAAACTGAATCCTTTCCAGGCTCTGAAGATTCAATTGTTTTTTTATTTTCAATGTGGGTTTCCCCATTCAATGGTGTTTCTTCGGAAGACTTTGAAAGGACATCCCTTGAACGATGAAACCTTGCCTGGTCAGATAATTTGCTTGAGTCCTCAATGGTAATTTGCCCGAAATTAAAACTTAAATTTGAATCTTTTAATAGGTCATCCATTGAATCACCAATATCATTTTGAGAGAGATCAATCATCTTTAAAAGCTCATCAATGCCAAAATTAAATGTATGTGATTTTCTGCTTCTCAGAGATATATTCTGCTCGAGCAGCATATCTTCCATTAGAGCATATATCCTTGTCAATGGCTTTTGGTACAGGCGGGACTCAATCCTAACGGTTGTGAACCATACTCTCTGGCTTATTGCCGTAAAAATTCTTTTTAAAATTTCAGGTGACCTGCTTATGAGCGTCAGGAAGGAATTCTTATTTATGGGAATAAGAACAGTTTTACCATAACTGAAGGCAGTTGCGTTTCTCGGTTTTTCAGATACAATTGCAAGTTCTCCAAATATCTCACCTTCGTTTAATACAGAAAGCATCATCTCCGTATTATTATTATTTTTGACAATCTTGACTCTTCCCTCTTTGATAATATATAATTCTTCACCCTGTTCACCTTCGCAAAATATTATCTGGTTATCAACATATTCTAAATTGATTCCATTTTTAATCGGTTCAGAAATAGTCCTTATACCGGTACCCTCAACCTGCCTGATAATTTCACGTGCTTTACCGTTATCATCATCATCCGGATAAAGCTGTAAATATTTTAGAAATATATAGTAGGCATTTTCATATGAATTTTCCTGAAAATAATATTGCCCCAGGTTAAAAAGGCCTCCGGCAGGTGACCCGGCAGGAAAACAATCTTCATTTGAGCAAATGATTTCATCGTATACTCTTAATTCATCAGCAAAGTAGTTAATGACCTTAACTGCAATTTCAGAATTTTTTTGTAAGAGCAAAAGAAAATCATTTCTTCCCAAAACCAATACTGATGAATCCTCTTTTGCATATGCTGACTCAACGCGGGGATGGTTACCCAGGGATGAGATAAATCCAATAATATCCCCGGCCCTGGCTATATTTCGGTAACTCTCAATATTTGAAGTCGACCTTTGGAGCTCTATTAAGCCTTCCTCAACAATATAAACCTCATCAACATCCTCATCTCCTTCAATATAGACATATGAGCCTTTTTTAAATGTATATTTTTTTTTATTATTCATAAAACTACTTCCACCACAAAGGAAAGATCAAAGAGTGTTTAGATGAATTATAATAATTTACTATAATTTCAGTTTAACATCTTTTGGCTCAGTATCCTTTATTTGTGCTAACTTATCCTTCAACTCACCTTCAATTTTTGTTAGCTCTGTTTCCGCTTCTTTTCTTTTAACGCTTCCCTCTGCCTGTATTTTAAGTGTTTCATCAATTGTATCAATTAAATTTTGATGGACCACTTTCAATGTATCAATCTCCACAATACCTCTTTCTGATTCCTTTGCGATTTCGATACTGCTATCTTTAAGTAATTCTGCATTTTTCTTAAGCAACTCATTTGTTGTATCGGAAACCTCTTTTTGCAGTTCCAGAGCCTTCTTCTGCCTGAAGAGCCCAATGGCAATGACAATCTGATTTTTCCACAACGGTATTGTGTTAAGAATTGAGCTCTGTATCTTCTCAACCAGTGTCTGGTCATTCCCCTGGATCAATCTTATCTGCGGCAGTGTCTGAAGTGAAACCATTCTACTCAGTTTGAGGTCATGAAGTTTTTTTTCAAACCTGTTCACCATTTGAGAAATGTCCTGGACCCTCTGTGCATCCAGTGTATCCTGTGATTGCTCTGCCTTTTGTTTAAGCTCAGGTAAAATCTTCTCTTCAATCTCCTTTAGCTTAACTTCACCTGCCAGAATATGCAGATCCAGTTCCTTTAAATAATCAAGGTTCTTTTCATAAAGAGCATCGAGCATTGTGATATCTTTCAAAAGCTGCATTCTGGCCTTTGCAAGCTCATCCGTTATTTCCTCAATATGAGTACTTATTGCCTGGTACTTTGCAATAAACTTCTGCACACCCCTGAAGAGAGAGCCAATAATCGGTATTTTTGAAAGGCCGCTTCCCGATGATAAAGAATCAACATCCAGATCACGTACAGTTAACATGAGATCGGTAAGGGTATCCCCTACAAAACCGGTATCCTTTGATTTAACCTGTGTTAATATATTATCAGCAAAACTGGAAATATTGCTCTGAGTTCCCACACCATACTGAATAATTCCCTGTGAATCAAAAATATCAATACTATTTGCAATTTCTTCTACTTTCTTTTTTTCGTCAGTTGAAAGCTTATCAAGTGATAAATCCTTTTCTGGTTCAACTTTCTCCAGACTGGAACCTGTATTTTCTAATGCCATGACATCCTCCTTAATTACATTGGTTCTTCATCAAAATTATGATATTATGTATAAAAAGATATTTAATTTAATACATAAAAAATTTCAATACATTTTCATTTAATGGTACATTTTAATATTGATTTTGCAACAAATTTATTAATAAATAAACCCTGCCCGGCTTACACCATATTCCGTACGATGCGCGAGTGGGGGGGATATATGGGGCTTCGCCCCATACCCCATTAATCTAAAGATTGGACATTTATGAATCAATAAAAAAGCAATAATCGGATATATCTTACTTTAAACAACATATTAATAAACAAACACTGCACGGCTTACACCATATTCCGCATGGTGCGCAAGCGGGGGGATATATGGGGCTTCGCCCCATACCCCATTAATCTAAAGATTGGACATTTATGAATCAATAAAAAAGCAATAATCGGATATATCTTACTTTAAACAACATATTAATAAACAAACACTGCACGGCTTACACCATATTCCGCGTGGTACGCGCAGGGGGGGGTACATATGGGACTTCGCTCCATACCCCATTAATCTAAGGAATTGACCTCTATAATTCAATATAAAGCAATACCCGATTCATTTTCAAATATCTTGTTTTGATCAACATATATAGTGCCCTGTCCTTATGGTACAAATATATGGAAGAACATAATATTATAATATTGCCTAAAAATAACTTGTACTATCAAAAATATAAATTATACATGAACATAAACAGAGTAAAACAAATTAAGGATTATATGCGAGACTTCAAAATCATATCACAATTCAAACCATCTGGCGATCAGGAAAATGCAATAGATGAACTTGTTAAGGGCCTTAAAAGAAAAGAAAAATTCCAGACACTTAAGGGTATAACAGGTTCCGGTAAAACCTATACTATGGCCAAGGTTATCGAGAAAATTAAGAAACCCACCATTGTATTAACTCACAATAAAACCCTGGCAGCCCAGTTATACAGGGAGTTTAAAGAATTTTTCCCGGAAAATGCCGTTGAATATTTTGTATCATATTACGATTACTATCAACCCGAAGCTTACGTTGTAAGTTCAGATCTCTATATCGAAAAGGACGCTTCCATCAACGAAGAGATTGACAGGCTCCGATTAAAAGCAACATCCTCCATATTGGAAAGGGATGATGTTATTGTTGTTTCATCTGTTTCCTGCATATACGGACTTGGAACACCGGAAGATTATGAAAAATCACATTTGAGGCTAAAAGTTGGGGACCAATTTGACAGGGATGATTTTATAAAAAAACTCATAAGCATTCATTACGAAAGAAATGATATTTCTTTTACATCGGGGACTTTCAGGGTAAGGGGTGATATTATTGAAGTTATCCCGGCATATATTCAGAAGCAGGCATTTAGAATCGAATTCTTCGGTGATGAAATCGAATCCATATCGGAGATAAATCCCATTGACGGTAAAATTCTTAAAAAACCGGACATGTGTTATTTATACCCTGCCAAGCATTTTCTCACTTCAAAAGATGAGATGGAATTGACGGTAAAATTAATTAGAGAAGAATTAAAAATCAGGCTTGAAGAACTAAAAAAAAAGAACAAACTGGTGGAAGCCCAAAGATTGGAAAGCAGGGCCAACTATGATATTGAAATGCTCCTTGAGATGGGCTACTGCAATGGAATCGAAAACTACTCCAGGATAATATCAAGAAGAAAGGAAGGTCAACGGCCATCATGCCTTTTAGATTACTTTAAGGGAAACTACGTAATGTTTATTGATGAGTCCCATGTTTCCCTTCCTCAAGTACGCGGTATGTACGGCGGAGACCGCTCAAGAAAAATGAACCTGGTGGAACATGGTTTCAGGCTGCCCTCTGCCCTTGACAACCGGCCCCTGTTTTTTGAAGAGTTTGAAAAAATAACTGACCATTTCATTTTCGTTTCCGCCACCCCCGGAGAGTATGAGCTCAGTAAAAGTAAGAATAATGTTGTAGAACAGATCATAAGGCCAACGGGCCTGCTCGACCCATTAATCGAAGTGCGCCCGGCAATAAACCAGGTTGATGACCTCATCTCTGAAATTAACACAAGGGCTGAAAGGAATGAACGGGTTTTAGTAACCACTCTTACTAAAAAGATGGCAGAAGACCTCACCGGTTATCTTTCAGAGGCCGGAATAAGTGCCAGGTATCTTCATTCCGAAATTAATACCATGGAGAGAGTTGAAATTATAAGGGACCTCAGAAAAGGAGAATTTGATTGTTTAGTGGGAATAAACCTCCTGCGTGAGGGCCTTGACCTGCCTGAAGTATCTCTTGTGGCAATTTTTGATGCCGATAAAGCTGGTTTCCTCAGATCTCCCACATCACTTATTCAAACAGCCGGCAGGGCAGCCAGAAATATAAATGGCCTTGTAATAATGTATGCTGATTCAATTACTGAAGCAATGCAAATTACCATTGATGAAACAAATCGTAGAAGAAGCCTCCAGGAAAAATACAACGAAGACCACGGCATAACACCTGAATCAATTAAAAAGGATATCGTTGATATTATCGAGAGAGAATACACCCATGATAATCAAATTGTTAGCCTCGTGGCAGATTATACATCAGAATATAACACTAAAAATCTCAAAGACCTGAGGGCCCTGAGGACCAGGCTTCATGACGATATGCTCAAGGCAGCAGATGATATGGAATTTGAATATGCCGCATTGCTAAGGGACAAGATGAAGGAGATAGAAAAAAAAATTGCATTAATGGAGAAAATAAAGAATGGATGATATTTTTAACAACCCTCAATTAAAAAACCTGGTTAAGCTTGCCATTGAGGAAGACATTGGTAAGGGGGATATAACATCAGAACCATTGTTCGATAAAAAAGATTTTGCAAATGCCTTTATCATTTCAAAAGAGAAGGGTGTTTTCTGTGGCAATGAAGTGATGAAGCTCGTGTATTCTCTCCTTGATAAAAAGGTTAAAATAAATCCAGAAGTTCAAGATGGAGATATGGTTGATAAGGGCAATAAATTAGTTACCCTCAACGGTCCAACCCTGAGTATCCTGGCCGGTGAAAGAATTACACTGAACTTTTTGCAGAGAATGTCGGGGATAGCCACCAAGACAATGCGTCTTGTTTCAATATTAAAAGATACTGACATAAAAATACTCGATACCAGGAAAACTTTGCCCGGATTCAGAATGCTCGATAAATATTCTGTCAAAATGGGAGGGGGTGAAAATCACAGGATGGGCCTTTTCGACATGGTAATGATTAAGGATAATCATATCAAAAAAGCCGGAACTATAGCAGATGCCGTAAAAACTATAAGATCTAAATATGGAGATAAATTCAAAATCGAGGTTGAAACAACTAATATTGAAGAGGTACTGGAAGCTGTAGAGTCAAAAGCTCATATTATAATGCTCGATAATATGGATAGAAAAAAGATGGAAGAATCAATTAGCCTGATAAACGGCAGGGCACAGATTGAGGTTTCAGGGAATATTGATGAAGATAAAATTATTGACATATCTGACTTAAAAATCGATTTCATATCAATTGGTGCTTTAACTCATTCAGTAAGGGCATTTGATTTATCCATGAAATTTGACTAATTCGAAAAATCACTTCCTGTGTCTAAGAGCGGGAAGGCTTTCCCTCACAGATGTGAGTTTTTCCGGTTCCAGGTCAGCAACTGCAAACCCTTCATCTTCACCGGCATCGGCAATTACTTCCCCCCAGGGGTCAACGATTAAACTATGGCCAAAACTTACACGGTCATCACCATGACGTCCCGTCTGGTTTGGAGCAATGACATAGCACTGATTTTCAATAGCCCTTGCCCTCAAAAGTATGTGCCAGTGAGCCCTGCCGGTATATTCCGTAAATGCCGAGGGTACGGTCATAACTTCTGAATTCATATGAGCAAGTTTTCTATAGTGTTCCGGGAAACGAAGGTCATAACAAATTGAAAGTCCAAAAACACCCAGCGGTGTTTTAACTGATACAATCTCATCTCCCGAAATTATATCATCTGATTCCCTCAGGGCAGTACCATCATTAAGGTCAACATCAAAAAGATGCCTTTTCCTGTATTTCCCTATAATAGTTCCATGGGGATCAATTAGAAATGATGTGTTATAATGCCTGCCGTCATCTCCTGCTTTCTCGGGCAAACTTCCAATTAGTATATAGCAGCCCAATTGACGGCTCAGTTTTGACAGGTCATCAATTATTGGATTTGTATCTGAACTTTTGAAAGAATAAACGGGTGGCGAATCTGAATTGGGTAACCTCATCCATGAAAAATTTTCCGGAAGCGCAATAAAGTCAGCTCCATTTTCGGAAGCCTTTCTTATAAGCTTATATGATACTTCAAGATTTTCCTGAACCACACCCTTAGATGTTAATTGAATTACTGCTGCCCTGAATGATTCCATTTGATTAATTTACTTATCAATAAATTTTCTACTAAGATATATGTATGCTATTATTTTCCGGTGAGAAAAACCTATTGGACTTTGTTTACCATACCATTAAATGATATAGTAATATTTAAAAAACAAAAATGAGCTATTTCTTTCTGTCAGTAATCTCTCTGTGATAATCACATAACCGGTATAATTTACCTGTGCGGGAATTTTTTTTCTTAACTTTTTTACCGCACCTGACACATAATCCGCCTTCCCTTCTGTTGCGGTATAATCTCATGTACCTTTCAGTTCCCGATGATTTATATTTGCTGACCTGAATTCTGTAACCTTTGAAGAGATAATTACCGATAGCCTTTTCCGAACCCTTTTGTAAAAACTTAAGTACATCCTGGAGAGCCTTAATAGTAACATTTTTTGGTTCCATAAAATACTCCAGTTTTTTATATTTTTAAAATGATAACCATTAACCATTATAAAATATAATATAAACTTTTCAATAAGAATTTTATCGGGATATACTTTTTTCAGGAATTCCTTTATCATATAACATCATCAACATTGTCCACATTATCCAAATAAAGAAAATTTATATTTTCATTTCATTTTTATACAAGTTGTATAGGAATTGTTGATAATAACAGTGATTATTTGGTTTGCTCTTTCTTTTTGATCTTTGTGAAATAGTAGATTAATCCCGATGAAGTTAGCAATAAACCAAGCAGGGATGGTATAAATGCAGTGATCAATGTTATAACAAGAAATGCGGCATAGACTATTATAATAACTATTAAACTATATGGGTAGAGCCAGGCCTTGTAAGGGCGAACCATGTTGGGAAATTTTCTTCTTAATACGAAAACAGATGCAAAAGTCATAATATTAAAAATTGTTCCCGTTGCTGAAAAAAAGTCAATTATTGTTTCATAAGAATTTTTAGCAAGACCGGCAAATATGAGCAGTACAGATGCCCATATTCCCTGGGCTATCAAGGAGTTATTTGGGGTCTTGAAAAGAGGATGTAATTTCGAAAGCCATTCAAAAAAAACGCCATCCCTTGCCATCGCCTGCCAGGACCTTGCCTTACAAAGAATCTGTGTACTAACATTCCCGAAGGTATTCATCATAACAGCTATTGAAATAAAGATTCCACCGGTGCTTCCTATGGCAACAGTCATGGCATCGGCTGCAACCCATTTTGATGTTTTAATAGTTTCAACGGGCAATTGGTAAATATAAGCCGAATTCGCGCCAATATAAAGAATGAGCACACCGGCTATTCCAAAAAATAATGATAATGGTAAATTTTTTCTGGGATTTCTGACTTCCTCAGCAATATAAGTAGCTCCCTCCCATCCGCTGTATGCAAAAAATGCATATCTTAAAGCCGCTCCAATTGCCAGTATTGATTTCCAAGAGAATTCTTCTGCCCATAGTGGTGATGAAAAATTTGAAGTATTCCCAACAGAAACAAAACATGTACCAATTATTGCGCCTATTGCAACAATCTTTATGAAGCTGAATATATTTTGAATCATGCCGCTTAAGAGAACACCGTACATATTAATGGCAGTAAGAATCCATATGGTTGAAAGGGCTAATAGAATCTCCGCAACATGAGAAAAGGAAGTCCCATAGGCTATTTTCCATAAAGCATTCATGTATTCCGCAAATACAAGTGCAACAGCGGCAATGGCACCGGTTTCCGATACAAAGAACATTGCCCAGCCGCGCAGAAACGACCATACAGGATTATATGCAGCCTTTAGGTAAACATATGGGCCCCCGGATTTCGGCATCATTGCGACAAGTTCGGCATAACACACTGCACCGAATATTGTTACAATGCCGCCAATAACCCAGACAATACCAAACAGGGCCGTTGATCCAACCAGTGCCATTATGGGAGCAGGAGTTCGAAAAATACCGGAACCAATAATTCTTCCTATTACAATGGAGATAGATTCAACCAGGCCAAGATCACGTTTGTAATCTGTATCTTCTGAGAATAGATCCTTTTCTTCAATATTCAAATTCTTAGAATTATCCACTATATTATTCTATTATAATCATTTAGCATAACAGGATAATATTTCACCAACATACACCCTGTGATAATCCTTTTTGGGATAATTTTTTTCAATATCAACATCTATAAAATTGCCGGGGTTAAAATCCTCATAGTAAACCTTTCTGCATTCAATTGCAAGGCGGGCTTCATTAAAAATTATTGAACCATCATTACTTTCAACAGGCGTAAGGCCCGTTTGAGATATCTTATCAACATCTCTTCCTGAATTACTACCGCAAAAATTTAATGCATCCCTGAATTTATCATCAAAAAACGAGAGGGTAAAGTTATCCGACTTTTCAAGAAATTCATATGTATAACGGGTAGGCCTTACATATATGGTACATACACTCTTATGCCAAAGGGTGCCAAATCCACCCCACGATGCTGTCATCGTATTAAATAAATCTTTTGTGCCTGCTGTAATTAGCATCCAGTCACTATGGGTCATCTTAAACACATTATCCCTGATCTCTTCAGGTTTAATAATTTTGAAATCCATGATTGTATATCCTTTAAAAAATATATTTTAAATGAATTAAATTTTATAAAGATGTTTTTGTAAATAACAAATAATAAAAAATTAGACTTTACAAAATAAATTATCGGATAAAAAATACACGTAATGGATAATTATAATATCATAAAAAAGGTTACCCTTGTAAACATTATATCCAATGTTATTCTTTCCATTGCTAAAATTGTAAGCGGATCAATCTTCTATTCCCCTGCCCTTATTTCTGATGGCTTCCATTCGATTTCCGATCTGGTTACCGATGTTGCCGTAATTTTTTCATTCAAACTTTCAAACAAACCAAAAGATAAATCTCATCCATACGGCCATGGCAAAATTGAGCATTTTGCAAACTTTTTCATAGCAGCTGTATTAATTACTGCTGCCGTTAACATCTCAATTTCATCATATAATGCAATCAAACACAATATAAAAATAGAGCCAAGCATCCTCAACCTGGTTATTGCGGTTTTTTCTGTTATATTAAAAGAAGTACTATATCATATAAACAAAAACACCGGGAAAAAAATTAACAACAAACCTCTGGTTACCAATGCCTGGCATCACAGGACTGATGCAGTAACCTCCCTTGCCGTCTTTATGGGTATTATATTGGGATTGATAAACGAAAAGCTTATAATTGCAGACCCAATTGTCAGTTTTATTGTTTCGGCAATGATAATATATATTGGCGTTAAAATATTATACACAGAGATCAACCTCATGATTGACAGGAACATTGACAATGAAACTGAAGAACGCATAAAAAAATTAGTGAACAGCCAGGATGATGTAATTTCACTTCACAATCTAAGAGGACGGTATTACGGCGGAAAGATAATTATCGATTTGCATATACAACTGGAACCCAATATCCATTTGCATCGTGCACATGAAATAACACATAAAGTCCAGGAAATAATTCTTAAAAACAATCCCCAGATTATTGAAGTTATTATTCACACAGAACCTTACAATTCTGAATGACTAAAATATTTACTTAACCTCAACAAATACTTTTCTGTTCCTGGGACCGTCAAATTCACAGAAATATATGCCCTGCCATGTTCCCAGCTGAAGGTTATTGTTTTGGACAATAACAATTTCCGAACATCCAAATATAGACGACTTAAGGTGAGCAGGTGAATTCCCTTCCATATGCCTGAATCCAACACTTTCAAAATCCAGGTGGGCAAGCCCCTTAATAATATCGCTTCTCACCGTGGGATCGGCATTTTCATTTATCGTGATTCCTGCTGTTGTGTGAGGAGTATAAATACAGCAAAGCCCATCTGAGACATTTTTTCTTCTTACAATTTCAATTACCTCATGTGTAATATCAATGAGCTCTTCCCTGCTATTTGTTTTAACCTTAAATGATTCCATCTATCTATCCTTCAATAAATGCTTTCATAACATTCTCAACACCATCAGCCAGGGCGTTAAGATCATATCCGCCTTCAAGAAATGCTATAATCCTTTCATTTGAATATTTCTTAGATACACCCATTAATAATTTTGTAAAATCATAGTACACACCCGTGGATAAGCGAATTGAAGAAAGCGGATCATCACCGGCAGCATCAAATCCCGCTGAAATCAGGACAATTTCAGGTTTAAAGTCATTGAGCGATGGAATTATACTTTCATTAAAAATATTTAGATAATCTTTATCATCACTTCCCGCACTCATGGGATAGTTTAATGTATATCCCTTACCATCACCCTTCCCGGTCTCACCATGTGAACCGGTTCCGGGATAATGGGGATACTGATGGAGACTGACATATAGTATTGTATTATCATATTCCAGTGAATGCTGTGTACCGTTCCCGTGATGCACGTCCCAATCGATTATTGCAATATTACCCAAGCCATACTTTGATTGTAAATATTTTGCTGCAATGGCAATGTTATTAAATATGCAGAACCCTGCAGCAAAATCTTCTTCAGCATGATGACCGGGAGGCCTTACTGCACAAAATCCATTGACAGCCTCATTACCCATTATTATGTCACACAATTTTAATGACCCGCCAACAGCCTTTAAAGCAACTTCATATGACCGTTTGCAAACTGTAGTATCCATTGAATCCAATGTCCGCGCACCACCCTCTATTTCCATCTTTGCCCTTTCGATATATTTTTTCGAATGAATCATTTCAATATATTTCATATCCGGATCTCCCGGCTCAACAAGCAGGAGATCTGAATAATAGGGGGTGCTTTTTATCCTTTCATTAATTGCAGCCAAACGATGAGACCGCTCGGGATGGCCCATCCCTGTATCATGCTCCAGGTAAATGTCATCATATAAAAATGCTGTTTTACTCATAATAGTCCTCAGAAATAATTATTAACTTATCATTATAAATTTGTCAAATTATATTTATGGATGGCTTAATTTTAGATATTTCTCTAAATTTTTTAACATTTTAAGACAATTGTTTTTTTCCGGTTGACGTAACAATTCCTTAAAATCTTAATAATCTCAGTTGCTCACCAATCACCGGCAGCAATTTACCTAAAAAATACATCATTATTATTAGTTCACATGGAAAATATTTTCAGCCCTCAGGGACATCTTAATTCAGCATTAAAAAATTATGAGTATAGAGAAGAACAGCTTAAAATGGCTGAATTCATTTATGAACGATTTATTGAAAGTGAAAATGGAATTATTGAAGCCGGTACGGGTACAGGAAAAACCCTGGCATATATCATTCCTGCTCTGATTTACGCAAAAGAAAGGGGAAAAAAAATAACAGTCACAACTGAAACTAAGGCATTACAGAAACAGCTATTAGATAAAGACCTCCCCCTTGCAAAAAAGATCCTGAATAATTATTATAATATTAGTTTTTCCTATTCACTTTGCCTGGGCAGTTCAAATTATCCATGCCGAAAAAGATTTGAATTCGCAATAAACAGGGGGAAATTTTCCAAAAAGGACCTTGCAAAATACAATATAATTGCTGAACTTTTTAAAAATAAAAAAATATTTACCCGTTTTGATATACAAATTTCAAATTCATTGTGGAACACAATAAACCGTGATCCTGACGGGTGTAATTCCTTTCGATGTAAATTTGCATCAAAATGCTCCTTCCAGAATGCCCGAAAAGAATGGGAAGAATCTGACCTCTTGATTATGAATCATTACCTCTTCTTTACAAATATTGCATCGGGTAAAATATATCTACCCCAAACAGACATCACAATTTTTGATGAAGCCCATTCTGTTGAAGAGATAGCTTCAACACAACTCGGATTTAATCTCAGTTATAATGATCTTCTTGATATTATGGATCGTTTTTACAGAAAAAACAGAAGGAACAACCTCATTAATAATATAACAAATGCCTCAAAACTAAAAAAAAGTATCTCCTTAATTAAGTTAATACAAAAGGAGTCATCTTCCTTTTTCGAAAACGTAAGAAAACTTTTTAGCAGTGACAGTTCTCACCACAGAGTTAGAGAACCACTTAACTATGGAGCAAACCTTATCAAAGTACTGAAAGAATTCTTATTACTTGTGAATGACTTTGAAGATGACTTTGAAGACGAATACCTGAGAATCGAATTTGATATTTCAAGGGGAAGCCTGTTCATGTATATTGAAAATCTGGTTTCATTTAATTATCACAATAATGATAAATATGTATACTGGATTGAAAGAAATGAAAATGACCTGTTAGGTGATGTTCATCTAAAAGGCCAGCCAATTGACATATCAGACATAGTAAAAGAGGAGATATTACAACATTTCGACTCATCAATATTCCTTTCCGCCACATTGTCAATTGGAGGTGACTTTAATTACATCACAGACAGGCTTGGGATTGAAAATTTCAAAGCGTCAAAATTGGATTCGTCATTCGATTATCAGTCCCAATTGATACTGTATGTAGAAAAAAACTCTTCAAATCCAAATGCGAGGGACTTTAACGAACAGGCTGCCGCAACTGTCGCGGAAATTATCAACACACTTAATGGAAACTGTCTCTTGCTCTTTACTTCTTACAGGATGTTAAAAGTAATTAAAAATATTCTTTCTGAAATCATCAATTATAAAATATATTCACAGGATGAAATGCCCGCCAATGAAGCCATGAAAAAATATAAAGACGATAACAACTCAATCCTCATGGGAACTCATTCATTCTGGCAGGGAATAGACCTCCCCGGTGATCTTGTTAGGGGAGTGATATTAATGAAGCTTCCATTTTCTGTACCTGACTTGCCCCCTGTTCAGGCAAAAATTGAGAGAATAAACGAAAAAGGCCAAAATCCTTTTTATTCATATCAACTCCCCGAAGCGGCTATCAGGCTTAAACAGGGCTTTGGAAGGCTTATTAGAACAGCCAGCGATAGGGGTATTGTGGCTCTCCTTGACTCAAGAATTACAACAAAATCCTATGGTAAATACTTTTTAAAATCATTACCACAATGCAAGACAGTTTATACCATTAATGACTTAAAAGATGAATATACAAGAATTATGAATTAAGTTTTTTCATTATCTTTTTTTATTGACTCAATTTTATTTGATATTAAATATATAATCATGCTTAACGAACTTAGAATAAAAAATTTCGTAATTATTGATGATTTAACCATATCTTTCCGCAGGGGTTTAAATATCCTTTCCGGTGAAACCGGTGCGGGAAAATCAATTCTCATTGATGCCCTTTCAGGTGTATTGGGAGAAAAGATGACCATTGATATGATTAGGACTGGATTTGAAAAGGCCACACTTGAATGTGAATTTGACATATCAAATTTACCCGGTGTTAAAAAGCTTCTTTTGGAAATGGGAATTGAATTTGAAGATGAAATTTTAATACTTAGGAGAGAGCTTTTCTCAAGCGGCAGGGGAAGATGCTATATAAATTCAATCCACGTGCCAATATCAAAGCTAAAATCAATAACAGAATATCTCATTGATATTCACGGACAAAATGAGCATCAAAATATTATCAAAATATCCAAGCACAGAGAGCTTTTAGATAGTTTTGCTGAAAGCGGGAATCTTGTTAATGATGTCAGGAATATTCATGACAAACTTCATAATATAAAAAACAAATTAGATTCTTTTGAAATTGACGAAAAAGAAAAAGCCAGAAGAATCGAATATAATAAATTTGCCATTAATGAAATTGATTCAGCTGGCTTGAAACCTGGTGAAGAAGATGAACTTAAGAATGAGTCTAAGCTTCTTTCAAACGCGGAAAAGCTATTTACCGAAATAAACAACTCATCGAATATGATGAACCAGGACGGTGGTGTTATCCAGAAACTTAAGATTATTGAACAGAGCCTTTCCACCATATCAGAATATGATACTGAAATATCCAATATGCTGGAAGCTGTAAAAGAGTCGCTATATTCACTTGAGGATGTATCAGTATTTTTCAGGGATTATGAAAAAAGTATAGATTATTCTTCTGAAAAAATCAACCAGGTAGAAGAAAGGCTCTCCTTACTATCAAGTCTCAAAAAAAAGTATGGCGATACCATTGATGAAATACTGGAATATTACGAAAAAGCCAAAAAGGAGCTTGATGCAATATCCTCAAGCGAAGAGGAATTAGAAAAGCTCAATGATGATTACAAAAAAGCCAAATCAGAAGCTAAGACAATGGCCATTGAGCTATCAGAAACCAGAAAAATTGCAGCGCAAAAGCTTGAGATAATGGTAATGAATGAGTTGAAAGACCTTGGAATGGGCGGTACTGCCTTTAAGGTTTCAATTGACCGGGAAATTAGCCCGGACGGAGAGATAGAATCGGACAACAAAAAATATATGCTTTACCCCCACGGCCTGGATAAAATTGAATTTCTCATATCAGCAAACGAAGGGGAAGATTTGAAACAACTGCGCAAGGTTGCATCCGGTGGAGAGATGTCAAGGATAATGCTTGCGTTAAAGAATGTTATCCTATCAAAAGATATAGTTGAAAGCCTCATATTTGATGAAGTCGATGCAGGTATCGGAGGGAAAATTGCCGATATAGTTGGGAAAAAACTAAAAACACTTTCAAAAGACAGGCAAGTCCTTTTGATAACACACCTTCCTCAAATTGCCGCAATGTCGGACCACCATCTTTTTGTTCAAAAAAGCATGACCAACGAACGTGTTTCAACTGTTGTTAAACAATTAAACAATAAAGAAAAAATCAAGGAAGTAGCCCGAATGCTCGCCGGCGAAAAGATTACTGAACTTTCCATAAAACATGCCGATGAATTGATTAAGATGGCCGGATCTAATTGATGCACTACGATGTTATAAATATCACAAAAACAATTAATCAGATTATTTATGAAATTAGCAATTTCTCAAATAATTTTTCTCATATAAATCCTGAAAAAGTTTTAGTCTGCATTTCATCAAACAAAAAAAATTACCCCGGCGGTACCTATGGTAAACTGGTACCCCTTCGTTTTGAAGGTGGAGAGGAAACATTAAAATATCAGGAAAAATATTATTCAATACCTAGTATCTTTTTAAATGGCAAAAAACAGCTGTACATTATATATTTTTATATGCCAAAATTTTTTGACCTGTCATATAAGGAAAAAATAAATATTATATTCCATGAGCTCTACCATATTAATCCCGAATTTAATGGTGACATAAGAAGAATATCAAAAGTTAAGTCTGCCCATGGATATTCAAAAAAACAATTTGACTTAAAATATAAAAGGGATATTGATTCATTTAATAAATATATTTTACAAACTCCCTATCTCAATTTTCTTAAAATGGATTCAAGATTTCTTTTTGCAAATTATAAAAAGGTAATCGGAAGAAGGATGAAAAAACCTAAACCAATGATCCTTGAATACTGATTTATCAGGCAACTGACAGTGAAAATATTTAAATACTTTATTCCTATAATAATATATGTGGTTATGATTTTCATTACTTCAACTATTGATATGCCAAGAATTAGCTACCGTGTGTTTAAGAAAATTGAGGTGTATGCGCATTTCATAGAATATTTTATTCTTTATCTCTTGCTTTACTATTCTTTATATAAGTCATTTCCCATGATGAGCCAGGTAAAAAAATTCATTATCGTTCTAATCATTTCATCCATTGTTGGAATTTCAGATGAATTATATCAATCATTAAGCAAATACCGTAGAAGCCAACTGAGTGACTTTGTAGCAGATATTATGGGGTGTTTATTCGCAATAATCGTCATTAAGATATTTACTTTAATCGTCAATAGAAACAGGGAAAACAGGAAAGAGCCAGTTATTTAAAAAACGTAATCACCCTTTATTACACCATCATAATCCGAAATATCTATATGATCAATCCTCCCGTAAAATCCATATCCATTTGGATTAATCTTTAAAGCACTAATAAAATTCCTGAGTAACTCCTTGTCATCTGTATCGAGTATTAGCCGCACAGTGCCGTCAGATATATTTGACGCAGAACCTTTAACCATAAATCGCCTGGCATATTGACTGCAGTAAGCCCTGCAGCAAACCCCCTGAACCATACCATGTAGGATAAGCTTCTTTGCCATTTTTTTTATATCCCTGTATCAAAAGGATTTTTTCAAATAAAATTATTAAATTCCTTGTAATTTTCAAGTATTTTTTTATCTTATTAGTTTATGTACACTGCAAAAAATTGCATTAATCATTACAAAATAATAATGTTTGCTGTCCTATTACCGTTCATCATTTCTTCATGCGGAAAATCGGGAGATGTATTTATTAGAAAATGGGAAGGGGTCCGCCATAATAAATTAAGGGTTTACACCAGGCATGAAACAGCTGAGGATTTAGATGACAAAGCAGTTAAGAAAAAAGTAATGCGCCATCTCACAGACCTTGGCAAAAAAAGGGCATTTCATTTAATCATCAATTATATTAGATATAATAAAAAAGACCCTGCCCTGATTAATAACTTCAACGGAAAAATTCGAACTATCTTAAATACAAGTAAAATAGTCTTGTTCAATTGTGAAGATGAATCATGTGAAGCAGTATTTGACTTTAACATAGGGGCAATAAACAAAGAATTGAACCTTCTTAAAAAATAACCCATGCCATATTTTTATGATAAATACATCTGAAAATTTTAAGTACAAAATTATTCAAACAGAGGATGGAACTCCAACTATATACAGTGATGAATATAATGAGTCCATGCATTCAATATATGGAGCTTATGAAGAGGCACTCTATAAACATATCTATCCATCAAGAATTCTGGAATTAAATAAAAAAGAAATTTCCATCCTCGATATTGGGTTTGGAATTGGATATAATGCACTGGCATCAATAATTGAATTTAAGAATAAAAGGCCAAATTCAATTATTGATATAGTATCTTTTGAAAAGGACAGGTCATTTATTCATCTTTTAGATAGTATCCAATTTAATGATGAAAGAGATGAATATTACAAAGTTTTAAAAATTGCCCTCAAAGAAGGACAGTACAAATCCGGCAATCTATCAATAATGATTATATATGGTGATGCCAGGGAATCTATTAAAAGCTTTAAGAATATTAAATTCAATGCTGTTTTTCAGGATCCCTTCTCACCGGGAAAAAATCCTGAATTATGGACAGTTGAGTTTTTTAAAGAGATATATAATATCATTGATGAGAAGGGGATATTAACCACCTACTCAAGTGCACCCCAAATACGCAGGGGGCTAATTGAAGCAGGATTTATTATTGGTAAAGGCCCGTCAGTTGGAAAAAAAAGAGAGGGTACACTTGCTTCAAAAACAGATGCTATACCAGAACTTAGCGGGGATAAAATCAAATCGCTAATGGAAGACATAAAATCAACTCCTTACCATGATTATACATTTAAAGAAAATCGGGAAGATATATTAACGGGAAGGATTAATACAATGAAAAAAATCAGGGC
>JBHPHB010000030.1:0-20508 GCA_042569985.1 Spirochaetota bacterium
AAAGATATTTTTTGCTTCCAATAAAATCCATTATGAGACATGGTGCTTGCAGAAATGGGTACTAACTTCCTGAAAAACAAAAGAAGGGTATGAATTTACAATAATTAATGGAAAAGGGATGGATGGTGATGTTTCTATAATATATATGGTTTCTCCAAAAAAGAAAATCAAAAAAGCCCTTAGATTAGTAAGAGAGTATCATCCAAAGGCCTTTATTACAATAGAAGATGTCAGATCACAATATGGTGGTTTCGAATCAAAAAAAGGTGTTTTTAGTAAGGTTGGAAGGACCCCCTTGAAAATGAAATAGGTTTAATATTACAATTATTATCCATTAAATTATTTTTTTCCTTTTTTATTAGATTTATTTTCAGTAGTATTATCATAAAATCTCTGAGTAGGATATGCAAAATCAATGTCATTGTGTTTGGCAAACTTATGGAGAATCTGTTCCCAAATTTTTTGTTCTGAATCTCTCCTCTTTTTTGGTTCACACTGGTATCTGATAGAAAGCTGAACCCCTGATTCCTTTACACTTGTATAAACCGTTGGTTCAAATGTTGAATAAAAGATGAAATATTTTTCAGCTGTTTTTTTTGATTTTTTTTTGGTAGAGCTGCTTAAATCTTCAGAATGCTTGTTTGCAATGGCAAGAAGATATTTTTTTGCTTTTTCCCAGTTACTTTCAAATGTTAAAAGAACATGTATTTCATTCCAGATGTATTGAAGACCTTTACTGTAATTTGCTAATGAATCACTGAATACTTTACCATTGGGAACATGAATAATTCTACCTGTACTCTGGTCACCATCAACCCAATTGCCAATCTCTAAAATAGTAAACTGGAAAATCCTGATGTCTATAACATCACCAGCAAGATTACCTATCTGAATCCTGTCACCTAGTTCAAAAGGTTTTCTCCATATTAAAAATCCCCATCCTGCAATATTTAATACCATTTCCTTGAGTGCTATGGCCAGTCCTGCAGAAAAAAGACCAAGAAATGTTGTTATATCACTGAATCCTTTAAACCATACTCTACCCAGAATTAAAATTGTTATAGTTGCCGCAAAATATCCGGCAGTCTTTTTAAACCTGTATTGAATTTTAGAATTTTTTTTTCTATTATTGAAAATTTTAATAATTATTTTTTTTAAGATCCAGATAAACAGAATTATTATAATTGATGATATAATTTTATACTGCACTTCGGGACTTAAACCAGTTATAGTCTTTATAAATTTATAAATGTCTTTCATAGTAATAGATTTCCTCTATCTCTGGAACAGATTTAACTTAATAGTCAAAGATAATTGTAACATAGAATCATTTGCTTAATATAAAATTGAACCATAGATTATATTATTTTCAACAAGTTTTTCCATGTATAATAAAATAAAATTTTTGGAACAATAATTATTGATTATACTCATGATTAACAGTAATATTATTTAAAAGAGACAAAATTACAGGAGGTCCATTATGGGTTACTGGGAGGATATAAAAGAAAATTTTACAAGCAGTATTGACCTTGCATTAAATGGAGTTAAAGATGGGGTAGGTGAAATGCTGGATTATGCAAAGGATGAAGTTCATGTTGTGAAATTAAAAAAGGACCTGTTTTTAAAACACAGAGAACTCCATGATACACTGGCAGATCTAGGTGACAAAACTAAAGATGCATATAATGAAAAAGGAAATATTTACCGTGAAGATATTGGAGAAATAATGCATAAGGTCACGTTGATTGAAACTGAATGTAAAAAACTGAGTCATGAAATTGAACATATACATGATCATTTAATAAAGTAAAATTTTTGTGTTTATTTTTTATAATCTAATATTTCAGAGATGCAGCTTAGTTGATGGAGTATTCCCACGTGACGAGTTCAGAAGGTTATCTTTTTCACTTAAGAAGTCCCTTCTGAAAACGTATAAAATTTACTCAATCAAACTTTGACAAAGGAATCTTTAATCCTTCTCTGGCAATATTAGCTTGACGAAAACTTTGTTGGGCTAAAAGTTGACGTTCGTTGAGTTGTTCATCTGTAATTTCCGGATCATGGTGATAAAGAAACAATTGTCCAACTTTTGCCTTTATCGCTAAATCAATTACATCCTCCCATGCGCTATGTCCCCAGCCTTTTTTTCCATTTTCTATTTCTTTTCGAGAATATTGTGCATCATGAATCAGAACATCAACACCCTGGACCATTTCCAAGATGTTAGTAGTTAGTTGGCGGACTTTATGTTCATGATCCGTAACATAGGCTAATCGAATATTATCAATTTGCAATAAATATCCTACAGAGGCATTAGGGTGGTTTAAGCGGAATGGGGTTATATGAATATCCTCTCGAATCTTCATTTTTTGATCGACTTTAATTTCATGAAAATCAAGATCGGCTTGAAATACATCATCCATTTCTAATGGAAAAAATGGCTCCTGCATTTGTTCTGCTAAGACATATTCAAGACTATGCTCTTTTTTCCGCTCTCCATAAATAGTGAATCGGTTTTCTTTTAGGAAGACTGGATAAAAAAAAGGCAATCCTTGAATATGATCCCAATGCGTATGAGTTAAAAACAGACTTCCTTTGATGGTTGCTAAATCGTCTCTTCCAATTAATGCCTGACCCAATTTACGGAGTCCTGTACCTGCATCAAAAATCAGCATATAGTTTTCGTGTTCCACACTGACACAAGAAGTATTACCTCCATAGACTATGGTATGGACCCCTGGAGAAGCGATTGATCCCCTGCATCCCCAAAAAGTTAAAATGCTTTCTGATTTCATAGTACCTCCATTAAATATTTGGTAGTCTATAAATGGCCAAAATAATACCACTTATTATACCATAAATATTTTTTAACTTTTTCATTCTTTTTATTATCCAAATAAGTTTATATCATAAGGAGAATTAACGAGTAATGTTGTAGGCAATTCTTTTAATAAATAATCAACTTTCCTAATATAGGCTTCTTCCTGACCCTCATCAGGTAGATTAAATCCAAGGAGTACGAGATCAGAATTTTTTGAATTAAATGCAATTATGTTTTTTATTGTCTTTTCAATTATATCCTGATCTTCAATATCAATCTGATTTTCAATCTTTTCCTTTAACTCTACCTCTTCTATACCAATACCCTTCTCATCAGGAAGCACTCTGTTTTCAGAGTCTACAAGTTCTTCTAATAGCTCTTCGTTTTTAATACTTTTTTGTTTCTTTTTTGAAAAAATATTTTTTAAACTTTTATTGATTTTTGAAACGCCTGTTGTCTTAATTACTTTCTCAACAAAATCTTTTTTTCTTTCTAAATTATTTATATCGTTAGGATCAGGGGAATAAATATTTATCTCAGCCTTTATTCGAGACTTCCTTACAAGTTCTGATAAAAGACTACGTGTCTCATCACTTTTTTCTTCCATAACAACTGAATTCAAATTTATTTTTGAACCTTCCCACTCTGAATTTGTTGATATGAGATGAGCCAGGAGCAGCATAAAGCTGCCATTATCCTGCGTAGGGTCCCACCATATACAAATATTTTTTTTGTTTCCTAATCCTAAGAGATCATTTGGGTGCAATAATAATATACTCATATTAAGATTAAAATACAATCTCATTGTTTTCAACTGGTCCTTCATGTTTTTCTCTTTGAAGAATATCCATTTTTTCCCAGTATCAGCCCATCCCATCATTATTGTATTTTGTTTATATTGTCCTATGCCATGAATCTGAGATGTTACCAATTGACCATCTATTGCGTTATCAGCAAGAATAATATTTGTGAAACCATTAATCTCTTCTTCATCAAGAAATTTTTTAAAACCTGTTGTCTCTTCTTTTATAAGCTCAATACTTTTATCTTCATAATGAAGAATATTCACAAATGTAATAAATCCTCTTTCAAGTGCTAATGAATGTGCAATATGAGCCATTAAATTTCGTGCTGAATCATCTTTAAAAAAGACCAGAATATTGGGGCGCCAGTTACGGGGATCTTCAGAAAGTGTTTCAAGTTTTTCGAGTGCATACTGAATAATGTGACTCCACAGACCACGTCTAACATCGCCCCAATTTTTTTTCATCTGAGATCTTTTTAAAATAACATATATAATTAAGACACATGCGAATCCAGCAATACAGGCATATACATTTATAATAAACATTACACATATGCATCCTATTGCCCCTGCCAATGAAATTATCCAATGTACTTTAAATGTAGGTCTATAACCAGGTCTCTTTATGATACGCTCTGCAAAGGATATAAGATTGATAGTACCATATGTTATGAGAAAAAACATAGTAAGCACTGGAGCAATTATATTGATATCTCCCATCATTATAACTCCGATGGTAAATACACATGTAAGAAGGATTGCAATTACTGGTTCATTATTAACTCCTCTACCCCTGGCTAAAAATTTAAAGAGAATGCCATCATTTGCCAGTGCCTGCAGTGTTCTCGGAGCTGCAAGGATATTTACCGTTGCTGACGTAAGTGTCGCTCCCCATATTCCAGCATAGATAGCAGGACTCCAGAGAGCAATAGATACCATAATACCTGTATCTGATACCAATGTATTTTTATCAACCACAGCAGCAAGCCAAACTGATAGTGAAAAATAAACAACTGCACCAACAATTATTGCCCAAATTGTACCAGCAGGAATACTCTTACCAGGATTTTTAAGATCTCCACTTAAACTCAAGCCGGATAGAATACCAGTTACAGCAGGAAAAAAAACTGCAAATACTGACCAAAAACTATACCCTTTAGTATAAGAAGCTTCCATAGATGATGATAGAATTGAAATGTCAGGTCTGTTCCCTGCAAACAGAAATATCAGTGATAAAAAAATAACTGCTAAAACAATATATTGGATTCTTATTATAATTTTTGAACTGATAATTGCTATAATTGTTATAAAAAGAAGAGCGCTTAATCCTACAATCATAGGATCAATCCCTTTATACAGTGTTGATACTGATTCAGCAAATCCCACTATATAAAGACCAATGCCCATTGTTTGAGCAAAATAGAGAGGAATTCCAATCCCTCCTGCTGCTTCAATACCAAATGAACGGGAGACCATAAAATATGCGCCACCGCCTTTCATCTTCATGCTTGTTGCAATTGCACTCATTGAGAAAGCAGTAGATAGAGTAATGAATTGTGCAATTAGAAGAATTATTAAAGTATTTACTAATCCTGCATTACCAGTAACCCATCCTAACCGGAGATACATTATAACACCGAGTATTGTAAGAATATTCGGTACAAAAACACCTCCGAAGGTCCCAAGGCCCTTTATCTTTTTGTCAGTATTATCACTCTTTTTCATATAATAGATTTCCTCTCTCTCTGAAACAGGTTTCACTTAATAGAAAAAAACAATTGTAAAAAATGTAATCATTTGCTTATTATAAAATTGAACCATAGATTATATTATTTACAACAAGTTTTTCCATGATTTATAATAAAATATAATATCCGGATTAATAATTATTGATTATACTCATGATTAACAGTACTATAATTTAGTTTTTTAGGAAGTTAGTGCATGTTACTGGAAATACCATGTCCCATAATGGGCCTTATCTGAAGCTGAAAATATGTTTATGTTGACAAAAAACTCCCCAAATACTATGATCTATTAAAATTTAATCATAACTACCTGTTATTTAATTATTCTTTTAGGTGAAAATATACTATTTTGGCAGTTTCCCAATGCTCTCCAGGTCAGAAACAACATCATGGAGATTTAGTTCTTCCAGGGTGGCCCTGGTGGGGATTCCCGTATCTTTATCCCAGCCCGTGCCGTGGAAAAACTCCATCCACTAAGCAGCATCCCTGAAATAATGAGAATGAAATCCTCCCAGAATCTTCTTTCTCTTGATAACACCATCAACTTCAAAGGTATTGCCATCTGGAATTCTTTGCTCAATTCCCTGATGAGGTCTTAACGAATTATAGTATTCAATATACTCTGACAAAATATTCTTCAACTGTTTTTTATTTAAAATAATAAAATAATCCAAGGCTTCCCTTCTGACGGATCCTACAAATCTCTCTGCAATTGAATTCATATTCGGGGCTTTAACTGAAGTACAAATATCTATGATCCCATAATGATCATAAGCTATGAAGAACTCTGGAGCTCTATCCCTTATCATATATATTTTGCTCTTTACTCTGTTTTCAAATTCTATCATTTGTTGTTTAACAAATTCCTTAACCGGATTCTTAGTTATGGCAAACTGTACTATCTTTCTGGAACTGTGATGAATAATGAAGTGAATATAATATCTCTGCTTAAATATTGTATCAACTGTGAAGAAATCCATGGCATATATACTTTCTGCCTGCATATTGAGAAACCTCTTCCAGGTCAGCGAGCTCTTGATCATATTCTTTCTTCTGAATTCTCTTAATATATTCCAGATTGTCTTTGAATCCAGTTCTATGAAAAGCTTCAAAAGTTCTCCCTGAATTCTTCTTACTCCCCAGTATATATTATCATTTTTAATCTGAAGGATTAAGTCCTTTATCTCCTGTTTAACTTGAGGTCGACCTGTTCTCCTGGTTTTAGAATTAAAAGTCCAGAATTTCTTAATCAATTTTCTCTGCCACCTCAAGACAGTATCAGGTTTGACGATTAATATACTGTCCTTGATATCAGCAATAAAAGTAAGAATTGAAATTATTACTCTATCAGACAATTGCAAATTCAATCTTATCTTTCTCTGACGATTAAGGATCTCAATTTCCTTTTCCAATAAAGCTATTCTTATAAGCAAAGACTTCTTTGACTTAAAGAGGTTAAATATAATT
This sequence comes from Spirochaetota bacterium, assembly GCA_042569985.1. GTDB lineage: Bacteria > Spirochaetota > UBA4802 > UBA4802 > UBA5550 > JBHPHB01. The sequence continues at coordinate 6,845 of JBHPHB010000030.1, forward strand.
TTCAAGACAAAAGACAAGAACTTCAACATATATCCTCCAGATTTTAAGTAAATTTAGAGGATATATACTGAAAAACAATCAAAATTTTTCACGGCACGTGCTTCAGAGGCTCAATATAAATGCTACAGTGAAATTAGCACATGCGAAATCAATACAAAAACTTTATGTGAGGCTGAATACAATACAACTGAAGATTGCTATGATCAATATATGTAATTATATTTGATTTCACCCAAACATGAAAAAACACTCCCCTCATTTCCCTTCTTCTAAAACCTCCATAATTCCCTCTTTTTTTATATTTTAATTGATCTTTTTTGATATATCATATAATCTATTAAAATCGGAACTATTCTGAATATTTCAAAAGGATTACTAATTATGAAAATTCTGAAACTGGACAAAAAAGATGTGCTTTCCAGGCTTGACAAAAACAACATGTTTAAAACCCTCTGGAAAGAAGAAAAGGAAAAGCTTTTAGAGATAGGGGAAGTGTTTGAATATGAAAATGAGGAAGTTATAATTTCCGAAGGTTCCCCCAGCTCACACCTTTTTGCAATTCTTAAGGGGACAGTGAAAGTGAAATTTTAAATAGACCATAGTACGTGGTGATGTTTTTGTCAACAAAAGATATTTTTTGCTTCCAATAAAATCCATTATGAGACATGGTGCTTGCAGAAAGGGGTACTAACTTCCTGAAAAACAAAACAAGTTGTTTATGTTATTTTTTATTTTATCGATTTTTTTAAGTCTATAATAATATTTTTTACCTTATCCCTTAATTCTTCAACGGATAAATTTTCCATAGACTTATAGCTAACGGGGGTTCCAAATTTAATATAGACTTTCCCGGGATTCAATATCCAGCTGTGCTTACTTTTATATTTGTAGAGGCCCCTCATGGCAAAGGGTAGGATATCTTTCTTCGCTGCAAGGGCAAAATGGAAAGGGCCTTTCTTAAAATCCTGAACTTTGCCGGTTAAAGTTCTTTGTCCCTCGGGCATTATTAAAATTGAAGTGCCTGAATCAGTTACATTTTTAGCTATCTCCAGACTTGTTTTTGCTTTTTTCAGATTTTCTCTATCGATTGGGATATTACCCCACCTTCTTACCAGGCTTCCCCACAGTGGGTATGAAAAGTGTTGAGCCGCTTCAACTGCGACAAACCTGAATGGAATTGTAACGGGAACGGCAAAAATATCAAAGAGGCTTTCGTGATTTCCCATTACAATATATTGCTTAGTGTGATCGAATTTATCCTGTCCTTCAACTTCAAGGGATATACCCATAATAAAAAGCTGTATGCGGAAAAAAAATTGTATCACCCGGTATGTCCTGTCGGGTGAAACCGTGAACATCAAAGTGGAAAATACCACAAACATGATCAAAAAGTTTATGATACCAAATATCCAGAAGAAAATTGAAAAGATGGCCCTCAAGTAAAATACCTCACATGCCCCGGATATATTTTTATCTCAGTCGGCGTATTACCAAACAGTTCTCCATCGGGAAGAAGATTTTTTTCCGGTATGGTTTTAATTTTTGCCGACTTCCCCTTTATACACCTGGCTTCAGGAATTTCCATATGTGTACCTTTAAATATTTTTGGAAATGTTTTTAACAGTTTTAAGCGTCCTGTCTTTGATAGAATTATTACATCAAAATAACCATCATCAATTTCAGCATCAGGGGCCATCATCATATCACCGCCTGTAAATCTGGAATTGCAGAATTCAACAAAGCAGTTCTCTTCGGAATAAACCTTACCATCAACTTCAAGTTCCATATGGTGAAACTTAAGGGCAATTATTCTGTGAAGCACTCCAATTACATAGCTAAACTGACCGAATATTTTAAATGATGAGGCAGTTTTTGCAGCATCTGTTACAAACCCCAAACCGGTGAGGTTAATAAAAAAATACTCTTCACCGCCAGTTGTAAAACTGCAAACATCAACTGCCTTAAGTAATTTCCTTTTAAGTGTCGATATCCCGTCATCAGTAGAAAATATATTGAGGTCCCTGGCAAATGAATTTCCGCTGCCAACAGGAATTATGCCAATAGGGGGAATGTCATCTCGTTTATGATGTTTGAGTAAACCGTTCAATACCTCATAATTCGTGCCGTCACCTCCGGCAGAAAAAATACCATCATAGTTTTTCAGATTAAGATCCTTAACAATTGAAACACCGTGTTCATGGTATTCAGTTACAAAAAGATCATATTTAATTCCCATTTCCAAAAGCTTACTCTCAATATGGGGTATGGCTTTTTTTCCTTTTTTCCCTCCGCAATAGGGATTTGCGATAATTGCTATTTTATTCATGTTAACTCCCGGTAATTATATTTTATTATTTCCCAAAGAGTCCCGTTACTTCATTAATTATAAGTGGGTTCAAAACATAAACCAGTGCAATTGATGTGAGAAAAATAATGATTGCAAGCCACCTGGTATATAAGCCAAAGGTCCTCCTCAATAACATCAGCGCCAACAGGGCAATTACAACAGGTGCAATTAATTTTATATCTCCCATGGGGATGTATTTCTTCACTGCACTGTCTGTTTTTTCAAGAAATTTCAAAAGGGTAATATTGATTTTACCGGCCAGCAGAACCAATTCAGCTATGAGAATTCCAAGCAGCGCCAATGATGTAAGCTTAGTAAAAAAACCCTCAGTCCGGTAAGCCTCATAAATGGATGTGGGTAAAAGGCATGCAATTATAACAATGGGGTTATTTAGTTTTATACCAATAACAATGCCAATTACTGCTACTATCGAAAGTACTATACAAACCTGTACTGCAAACTTATATTCCTTTGCCATCTTTTTACTCCTGAAATAATTATCCTTGGCATCATATCATCATATATATTTTTTGTCAAATCGATAACTACAGTCAATCCTCACATAGCATATAATTTACACTTCACTAACATCACCGCCCGGCTTAACCAGGAATTTTTTATAATCCCTGAAATCATCGGCTTCAAATTGATTGGAATTTACCATTGTAAAAATTACCTGGTTACCGCCTTTCATGATATCTATCATATTCATTCTTCTTTTTTCATCTAATTCAGAAAAAATATCATCTATAATTATTATTGATTTCTTTTGTACCTCTTCCTCAACTATTTTATTTTCAGCGACCTTCAGTGATATGGCGGCAGTCCTTCTCTGCCCCTGGGAAGCATAGTTTGTAAAACCTGTACTGCTGTCATTACACATAAAGAAATCATCTCTCTGCGGGCCCAATCCGGTTGAGCCAAAAATGATATCTCTGTCCCTTCTTCTCTGTAGATTTTGTAAGATAATCTCTTTATCTTCCGATTCAGTTGAGGGTTTATATAATATTTCAGGAGGATAATCATCTGCGGCAATACTTATATATGAGTTTTTAAATAATACATTGAACTTTTCCAGGAACTCCATTCTCTTTTTTACGATAACCGAAGACTTTTCAGAAAACATATTATCCCATATTTCAAGTTCAGTAAAGTCCCTGTTCCTTCTGTCCCTTAAAGACTTTAGCAGGCTATTGCGGGAACTCAATATCTTTTTAAAATCATTTAGGGCCAAAAGATAGTTTTTGTCAATTTTTGATATTACACTATCAAAAAATTTTCTTCTGTTTTCAGGCCCGCCATTTATGATATTTATATCCAGGGGAGTAAATATTACAGTCAATAATTTGCCGTAATAATCTGAAGCTTTTTTAATAACTATATCATCAATTTTAACTTTTTTCTTGATGTGATCTTTTAGAGAAATACAGCCAACTTCAAATTTGTTAGACTCATTATTTTCAACACCGGAAGAGCAAAAATATGAATCTTCCCCCCATTTTATAATCTCCGAATCTGTAATATTTCTAAATGATTTCAGATTTGATGTAATAGATATTGCCTCGATGATGTTTGTCTTGCCAACACCATTATCTCCAATAATAAAATTGATATTAGGTGAGAATTCAATGCTCAGATCCTTATAATTCCTGAAATTTTTTATATTTAATTGATTGATATGCATTTTTTTAAATTGATTATAGCTGAATATATAAAATATCTATATAACTTTAATATATCCAATAATTTTCCTGAAGACCCGCCTTATAATTCTCAGAGGCTCAAGCATATACTTCCCAATTATAAAGTCCCGGGAGTTAATTATATTCTTGAAGTGATCCAATAATTCTTTATTCTGATCCAATAATTCTTTATTCCGATCCAATAAGCGATTAAAAGTTTTTTCACAGACATATCCGTGACTTATTAAAATATCTACATCCAAAAGATCAGTATGATCATGTAAAAAATTATCATCCTTATTATGAAAACTATAACCTCTTTCATTATATTCAGAAATAACTAAATCTACATATGCACATTTTATCTCAGGATTACTCATACATCTTAAATTAAAATTCCAATCAGCTAAAACTTTATAGGATAGATTAAACTTATCCATCTGATCAAACAATTTCCTCTTTGTAAAAATTGCCTGATGACAGATATTCTGTCTTGTAAGCTTCTTTATGTCAAAATATCCATCATATATTATACCTGAATGTTTAAATTTCACATCACCGTATACAATATCATTTTCATCAACAAAGGATAACCTAAAAACTTTTTCAATAATATCATTTGAAAAAAGAATATCATCTGCTCCTAAAAAATATATCCAATCTCCCGTGGAATAATCAATTCCCTTATTCATGCCATCATAGATTCCTTCATCGGGCTCACTAATAAATTTTGTAATTTCCCCAATATATTTATTAATGATTTCAATTGTATTATCTGTTGATGCCCCATCTATAATTATGTACTCAATGTTTTTATAGGTCTGATTAATTACACTTTGAATTGTTTTTTCAATTGTATCCCCTGCATTTTTTGAAACTGTTATGATTGATAGCTTTGAATTTTTCATTTAAATATTCTCTAATACAAAAACCGGTTGATATTGGGGATATTCAATTTTTTTTTCTTTCCAGTCAGAATCATATGCTAAACCAGTATCCCTGTGTAACATATTTTTATCGAATCCAAAAGATTTTAAAATTTTCCACCCATTTAAAAACATTGGTAATCTCAAACTACCATAAACCCTATGTGCATTCCAAACCAAAGAATCTTTACCAATTGGGACTGCTAAAACCAGTCTTCCTCCAGGCTTTAAAAACTTTTTCATTTTTTCCATAGCCTTTAAATCTCCATCAGGATCAACGGGATCACCGTATCTACCCAAACCATCATGCTCGAATGAAGATATTGAAAATGCCGCATCAAATATAACAGGTTTTTTTTTATACTCATTTACAGTCATACATTTTAAACGGCTATCCCTTGAATATATTTTATTGTAATCTATAGTTGTTGGTTTTCAATTGTAGCATATACAAATACTTTCATACCAGGGAGTTTGTGAACCCAGGATGGCAACTTCCAATTTTTTAATGCTATACTCACTTAACGCATTGTATAGGTCAAGGTCTGTTTTACCATAATAATAGAATTCATTATTCCTTATTTTTTTTATATTTGAATTAACTTCATCTTTTGTGTAGAACTTTTTTATATCATCTTCACATGAATCATTTAAAAACCAGTACTTAACACTAATTTTTCCATATAAAGTAAACTTGTCATAATGTTCACCTGGTATTTCTTTTAGTGGAATTTTCATTTTAGAATATTGAACTGCTTATTTAAAAAACAATTAATATTTATCACATTATTCATTTTCTAGAACAAATATGTATTGTTTAATAAAAAAATCAAATACAATAAATAATAAAAAAGATAGAATTATATACCATATAAAGTAAATTCTTGACAAAATAAAATATCAATTAATATAATTTGATGAAGTAAAATATTATAATAATCTTAATATTGGGAGAAGCACTTAATGAAAGATCAAAAAAGAGCACTAGTTTGCGGGGCCGGTGGTTTCATTGGCCATCACCTGACTGCATTTTTAAAAAAACAGGGGTATTGGGTCAGGGGAGTTGATATAAAGTATCCCGAGTATGAGAAAACATCTTCAGATGAATTTAAAATATTAGATTTAAGAGTGGAAGCAAATTGCGATGAAGCTCTATCGCTGGATGATGGTTTTGATGAAGTATATCAATTGGCTGCAGATATGGGAGGAATGGGTTTTATCCATTCTGCTGAATCTGAATTAATGTTCAACAACACTATGATAAACACTAACATGGCAAACTCTGCTATCCGAAAAAGAGAAGTGCCAAAATATTTATTTTCATCGTCAGCCTGTGTTTATAAAAATCAAAATACAGGAGAAGTTGAGCTTACAGAAGAAGAAGCATATCCCGCATTTCCTGACAACGAATACGGCTGGGAAAAACTATATGCAGAAAGAATGGCTATGACATTTGCCAATCATTATCCAACCCAGGTCTGCATTGCTCGATTTCAAAACTGTTATGGGCCCCTTGGCACATGGAAAGGAGGCCGTGAAAAAGCTCCAGCTGCCCTTTGTAGAAAAGTTGCCGAAGTTGAAGATGATAGCATTATTGATGTTTGGGGAGATGGGACGGCTATCAGAGCTTATACATATATTGATGATCTAGTTGATGGCATTTATAGGTTGATTAATTCTGATTTGAAGGATGGCATTAATATCGGACGCCAGGAATATGTTACTGTAGATGAACTAGCGGAAACCATTGCATCTGTTGCAGGAAAAACGATTAAGATAAAGCACATCGAAGGACCCGTCGGCGTACAGGCAAGATATTTCAATAATAATAAAATTGAATCAACAGGCTGGAAATCAAAGGTATCACTTATTGAAGGATTGAAAAAAACATACACATGGATAGAAGGGCAAGTTAAAAATGCTAACAAATCGTAACTGGATAAGTTCATGAAAAAATTTGGACCTGCAGGCAACAGATATTTAAAGATGATCCATATATTTTTTATTTCTCTATGGGTGGGCGGCGGATTTGCCCTTGTTCTTCTTTTTTACATCTCAAACCCCGGGGGAGGAGATGAAATATATGCAACCTATGCGGCAATGAAAATAATTGACGACTTTATAATAATCCCCGGTGCAATGGGCAACCTTATAACGGGGCTTGTCTATGGCATATGGACAAAGTGGGGATTTTTTAAGCACTGGTGGGTCACCGTTAAATGGATAATGACAGTTCTACAGATTCTCTTTGGAACATTTTTCCTGGGACCCTGGTTAAATAACAACACTGCCCTTGCTGATCTAAAAAGAATTGCCGTTTTAAAAAATCCTGATTTTTTATATAATAATTCAATGACGGGAATATGGGGGCCTGTTCAGGTTGCCATGCTTCTAGTTATGATTATTATCTCGGTAAAAAAACCATGGCGTAAACTTAAGAGTCAAAAGCCATGATTATAGTTCACAACTAAAAATATAAATTCTAAAATATAGTCTTCAACCTGAGCATCCACTTTAGAATTTTCACAAGTGGTATTACAATACCCGGCGCAGCATAGCGGATCGGCTTTTTATCCATGCACTTAAGTATATGTTTAACTGCACGGTCAACAGTCATCATGAAAGGCTTAATGTCTCCCTTTGTCATTTTTGTATCAACAAAACCGAACCTTATATTAGTAATGTGCACATTGGTTTTATTCAATGCCAGGGAAAGCCCTTCAAGATAATTTGAAAATCCGGCTTTTGATGCATTGTAACTTGGTGCTTCCGGTGAAAGCATCTCGTCTGCAAGGCTTGACAACCCGATAAAATGGCCTTTGCCTTTTTTCACCATTGATGGAAGAATGGAAGATACGGTTTTAACCAAACCTATAAGATTAACATTAAAAATTTCCTCCTCTCCATGCATTCTGGATAAATCAAGCTCTTCGCCAATGCCCACGCAATAGATGCACAGGTCAAAAGGGCCTTCTTTTTCAAGAACTGATTTTAATTTTAATGAAAATCCTTTGTCCTGCACGTCTGCAATTACATGATTATAGGACTTCACTTTTATTGGTGAATTACTTCTTGAAAAACCTGTTGCTTTCCAGCCCCGCTTAATAAGTTCTCCTGTAATGGCAAGTCCAATGCCATCTGAATTTCCAATTATTATTGCATTTCCTCTCACAAATAATTCTCCCCGCTGTTATATATTACTGCCAAAATTAATCTTCATTCAAACCTAAAATACCCAAATATATTTTTTTTAATGAAACAAAAAGTCAATCAATTAACAAATCAATGTCTTAACAAAAATATTTTCTGCCCAAAACAATTCTTTATAAAATCCTTGTTTGAGCTAAATAAGCGACTCCATTATTTTTCTTGACATATATCTGAGATATAATTGTGTATTTTATAATTATTCTCAACAATTTCATATTCATTATAATTAAAATATTAAACATAGGCTAATCAATTGAGAAAAAATTTTATTATCCATACCGTTCTTTTTTCTATATTCCCAATCTTATCCATGTATTCAAACAATATATCGGAGATGTTATTTACTCAAACGCTTTATCCTCTTGCGGCTGTATTAGGGGTTACGGTTATTCTATTAATAGTATTTAGGTTTGTCTATGGGGATTTCCAAAAGGCCGGCATAGCCGTATCGGGATTTTTAATATTCTTTTTTTCATACGGTCATGTTTTCTCACTGATAAAGGGAATAAAATTTAATCAATATATCTTCCTGATACCCTGGTGTCTTATCATCATTCTTTTGATGATTTATTTAAAAAGAACTTCCAGGGATTTTTCCTTTATTACAAATTTATTAAACATGCTGTCAATTTTCCTCGTAGCTATTTCTTTAATCACAATTGGAATCTATCATTTTAAAACAATGGGGAAATTTCTTAATAATAAAGATACAAATAACACCTACGTAAATAAAGGGAAAAAATATAACTCCCCCGATATATATTATTTAATTTTTGACAGATACGGCAGCAAAAAAACCCTCAAAGAAATATATAATTACGACAATAGTGAATTTTTAAAATACCTGTCAAAAAAGGGATTCTATATTGCAGATAAGAGTTATGCAAATCATCCGGGCACTTTAAAGTCACTATCCTCCTCGTTAAATATGGAATATAATAAATACATCTATGATAAAGTAGGAAAGCTGGCATTAGACAGGGCATTAATTCCTAAATTGCATAACCATAAGGTTTGGAATTTTCTGAAATCCAGGGGGTATAAATATATTCACTCAGGTTCCTGGTATGGGCCTACTTCAAATAACAAAAATTCTCATATCGAAATCAATCACAATTCATTACCGGAATTTTCATTGGTTCTTTACAGATCAACTTTACTTTTCCCCTTTGGATCAAAACTGGGTTTCAATAAAAAGACCATGCAGTATAAAAGGGTTTTATTAAAATTTAAAAAAATTGCCGAAATCCCTTTAATAAAAAAACCTACTTTTTTAATGGCTCACTTTAACATTCCCCATCCACCATTTATTTTCGATAGAAATGGAAATTATAAAGCCAATTCCAATTATGTTGACCAGCTCATATCATTAAATAAAAAAATAAAAATTCTCATTGATAAAATTATTTCCACATCAAGTACCCAGCCAATTATAATTATTCAATCAGATGAAGGACCGCGCCGTGGAGATTTACCTGACAAATTTAAAGACATAGATAAATTTGAAAGTCTTAAAATTAGATTGAGTATATTAAATGCATATTATTTGCCTGGTATAAAAAAGAATATTTTATACCCCTCCATCTCTCCGGTTAATTCATTCAGATTAATTTTTAATCATTATTTCAATGCTAATTTTAAATTGTTGCCCGATGAAAGCTACGATGTAAAATACAATAAGATTGAAATTAAATAAATTGAAATTTAAAGCACCATGGGATGAAAGGAAAGTGTATTTATATTTGCAAAGTCGTAAGCAGAATCAAGGGTGTTAAGGTCCGCTCCAGTATGTGAATCAGAACCAATAACTATCTTCACATCCATCTCTTTCATACAACTGATTAACTTGTTGGAAAAATGTAAAAAGTAATCCTTACCTTCACGGATATTTCTGGAAGAATTTGAATCATTCAATTCAATAAAAATATCATTTTCAGAAAGTAATTTTGTAATATATTCTTCACGGCCATTAAAATTTCGCTGCAAATCATTGTGTGCAAGGCCCACGGGTATCTTTATCATATTACGAATATTTAATATTTCCCTTATATCACGCTTGCCCACAATTCCCCATGATTCATAATCAGTATGTACAGATTCAAAGAGAACATAGTCACATAAATTTATTACATCAAAGGGAAGATCTTTAGGGTCATGCCCCGTATTCAATGATGCATCAATTTCAATACCAATAAGTACCTCCACATCATTCATCGATTTTTTTATTTTTGATAATTCATCATAATATTCGCTGATATTTTGACTTACCTGGCTATGGTTATTCATTTTTAATGAAAATGCATGGTCACTTATACCAATGATATCAAGCCCCTGAATAACTGCTTCTTTAACTAACTGAAAAGGAGAAACAACTCCGTCAGAAAATGTTGAATGTGTGTGAAGGTTGTGACGTTTCACTATGCTTGACATGTATATTTTTTTACTTCTGTGGATTAATAAACTTTAATTTTTTATCAAATATGGATTGGAAATATTTATTATATTACGGAATTTTCCCGAGATAATTTAATTACCTCAGGTTGACTTTATCTGAATTGGCATGATAATACTTACATAATTTTCATCATCCTTTGGAGAAATTTTCATAGGGCTCATCTGTCCCGTAATACTGCAAACAACCAAATCAGTATCAATCTCTCTTAATGCATCTATTAAAAATTGAGCATTTATTCCCAGAGTAATTGTCTCATCAGATTGAGAATTAATTCTTATTTCTTCTTCAGTCTCACCAAGTTCTGGTGTCTTTGCTTCAATGACAAGGCTATCCTTTTTAAAATTCAAAAGAATTTTATTTGCCGGTTCCTTAGTGAAGATAATTGCCCTCTTGACAGAATCCAGGAATTTTTTTGTATCGATCTCCACCTGCAAAACATGATCCTGTGGTATTACCTGTTTATAGTTGGGAAACTGACCATCAACAATTTTTGATATAATCTCAGTTTCATTTATTTTAAAAAAGCACTGATTGCTTTCATATAAAAATTTACAATTTCCCGTATTCTGCAGTAACCTGAATATTTCATTTACTGTTTTTAACGGGATGATTATTCCACTGTCTTTTTCACCAATTTTTATTATATTGTCAATTGGTCTGGTAATCATGGAAAGCCTTCTGGAATCGGTGGCAACAGCTGTTACACTGCTTCCTTTCTCAGAAATTAAAAGCACTCCATTAAAAACCGGTTTTATTGAATCACTTGAAGCAGCATAAACAACCTTCTTGATCATCTCCTTCAGCAAACCCTGTTCGATATCAGTAGAATTGTTATCTGACAATTTTGAAATTTCAGGATATTCATCAGCTCCTGTTCCAATTAATGAATAATGCCCCTTTATTTCTTTTGATTTTGTCTTTATATCTATAACCATTGAATCATCAATATCAATAATCAACTCATCATTTGGAAGTTCTTTAAGTATACTTGATAATTTTTTTCCATTTATGGTTAAGGAAACTGATGACTCAGAAACAGCATCGATTGTTGTACGAATGGCAACCTCATTATCTGTAGAAATAATTTCAATATTATCCTTCATAATGTTTATGAGGCAATTTGAAAGAATTGTATTAACATTCTTTGAAGATATAATTGAATCAGCAGTATTAATAGATTTTAGTAATGTTTCTTTATCAATTTGTAATTTCATTTCCTTCTTCCCCTATTACAATATTAATAATTAATTAATTTTATATTATATAGTAGTGGTAGTAGGTACTGGTAATATGTTGACAACTCAGTTAACCTCTGGACCATTCAGGAGTTAACAAAATAACTCTTTATGGATAAGTTAAATTGGATTTAATCAAATTTAATGAGACATAAAGCTTATAATCCAATTTGAAAAAAAACAATTTTAGTCCGATGATATTAACATAATGACAACATTATGTTTGTGCTATATAAACAAATTATTAACTTTTTAATTCAAGTATAATATCGTCAATATTTTCTTTAAGTTCGGTATTGACTTTCATATCAATTTCGATTTGATTAATTGCATTAACCACTGTTGAGTGGTCTCTGCCGCCAAATTCCTTTCCAATTTCATCATATGTTAGATCAGTAAGCTGCCTGGATATATACATGGCTTTAAATCTTGGTTGAACAATTCTGCTGTGACGACTTTTTGATTTTATCTCTTCAATTGATACATTTCCTTCGTCTGATATCCTTTTAATTATATCTCTTATTGATACTGATTTGTTGATATCTCCGTCGAAAAGATCTCTCAGGTGTAATTTTGCATGTTGAACGGTGATTGGCTCGTTATATAATATTGAAACCATCTTTAGCCTGCTTAATGCTGCCTCAAGGGCACGAATTGTTGACTTAATTCTTCTTGCTATATAGTTTAAAGCTTCATCTGATACATTTAAGTTAACTTTCTCAGCATTGTTTCGGAGTATTGCTTCCCTGGTTTCCAGGTTGGGAGGTTGAATATCTGTTATCATCCCCCATTCAAATCTGGATCTTAACCTGTCGGTAAGCGTAGATAACTGTTTGGGAGGCCTGTCACTTGTTATAATAATCTGTTTGTTATTATCATAGAGTGTGTTAAAGGTATGGAAGAATTCATTTTGTGTTTCTTCTTTTTTCTCAATAAACTGGATATCATCAATTAGAAGAATATCAATATTTCTGTATTTTATTTTAAAGCTTTCAGTAGTGTTTGTTCGTATAGACTGAATAAATTCATTGATAAACTGTTCGGTTGGTACATAGAGTACTTTTAGAAAGGGTTTATTGTCTATTATGTGGTGTCCGATGGCTTGCATGAGGTGAGTTTTCCCTAAACCTGTGCCCCCGTAGATAAAAAGCGGGTTATATTGCTTTGCCGGAGCGATGGAAACTGCATTGGATGCTGCGTGGGCGAGCTGATTATTCGGCCCCACAACGAAATTGTCAAAGGTGTAATTGGGGTTTAAAATTGAACGGACACTGGTGTTGCTATTATCTGAAAAATTAGTTAATTTTTCATTTATATCTTCATGGTTGGTACTAATAACATTTTCATTAATATTCTGTTTTGAAAAATTGTTTGAAGTAATGAATTCACAAATATATTTTTTTCCGGTAATATCCTGGATAATCGATTCAATTTGTTTAGAATAGTTTTCTGAAATATGGTGACGCGCAACATCATCAACAACCCTGATTTTTATGGTATTGTCGGAAATTGACATTGGTTCAGTATCTTTTAACCACATATCATAGGACTGCTTATTTATATTTGTTTGCAGGGTTGAAAGGGTTTTATCCCAAATTTCGATATTCATGATTAAACTCCATAACTTATCAACAAATGTTGATAAATTTGTTTATAAGTATACCTATGTTGAGTATTAATGATTTTATAGAAAAAATACCCACATTTACTAAGATCAAAAAAAAATAATTATGTAAGAAAAAATGATAACTCAGTGGAAATGTTTTTTAATTTATTAATTAAGGTGGATTATTTTGGCAACTAATTAAT
>JBHPHB010000031.1:0-20480 GCA_042569985.1 Spirochaetota bacterium
GTTTATTTTAATTTGAATAATTAGTTTTAAGATTTGGTAAAAATGGAATTACTTGTATTGAGAGGATAATCTTATGGAAAATGTTAGTATATGGTATTTGACTGATAATGAACATGGAAAAGAGATTGTAATATCTATCCAGGGACTGGGCCTGCCTGTAAATATGTTAACCGGTACTAGTTTTAAGGAAGCTAATGTCAATGAAAATGAAATTAATGTTTTTATAATAGATTTGGTTCAAGAAAAACCTCTGAAAATAATTGAAATGATAACTGGTGATAAGAGGCTTGCTAACTTTACTAAATATTTAATTCTAAAGAAGGATGATATTGAAGAAGTGGCAAAATCTTCATACAATATAATGCATTTAGAATTTATGAGGAAGCCCGTTGAGAAAAGAGAGTTTTTGCTTTTAATTGAAAAGTCAATCATCATTGAAAGGTACAGAGAGATAATGAAGTATATTGCAAGTGAAGCAGAAATGAGAATTGAGACATATGAAGGTCTTCTTGATATCAATAGAAAGAACATTATCGATTCCGACAAGGAAATCCAGGCTTTCCAGAAGATAATTGATTATGAGAAGAATTTGATCAAGGAGCAGGCTAACTTGAATTTAGCGATTAAGGATTTTTCATTGCTTCGCCAGCAGGAAATGGAAGATATGAAGAACAGGATTGTTGCCGAAGAGATGCTTTCAGATTTAAGAAGGAAAGAATTGATGGATGCCAAAAAAATGATCAATGCCCAGGAATCATTAATTAATTTTTCAGTAGGTGAACTTTATGATGCAAAGAAGATTATCTATGCTTCGGAGAGTGTTGCCGAGCTTGGCAGAAGTGAAGCAATTGGGCTTCATAAAGAACTTGAGGACATAAAAGAAGAGAATGTGAAGTTAAAAGAAGAAGTTAAAAAATTAAAGGGCAAAAAGAAGTAGTAAATATATAATGTCTGAGTTCGACTTTGCTCTCCCTGGACTTCGGTGATTTTTTTAAGAAAGTCGACTTCGTTGGTTTCATTAAAAGAAAAGAATATTATTTATGAGTTATAATTATGGAATGGGAAAGAATTTTAGCTGATGCAGTAAAGAATGGCCAGATAAGGGAGTTGCATCTTAGAAAGCTGCCCTTATTGAAGACAACATCAAATTGGAAGAATGTTGAAATCCTCGGATGGGTTGATCATCAGATGAAGTATACTCATTATAAAGGCGGTCTTGTGAAATTAAGCGATAGGTTGTACTTCGTCAGGGAGCAGACTATCATGGCGCTTAAAGAGTTTATGGAATGGAAGTTTCCTCAAAGGATTCTTGTTATTACGGAAAAAAAATAATCATTAATCATCTTTAAAATTATCACTGTCTTCAAATACAGAAATAACTGAATCATTTTTTCTTGCAAATTTAATTATCTCATCAAGATGTTCTTTCTTAACGATGGCATGATTTGGTGAAATCCTTTCTAATATAAAGTTTTTAAGTTTACTGTGCATTATTTCGTCAATGAATGAATTATGGCTCGTTTTGAGAAGAATTGAGTTTGATACACTAACTCTTAGTGTTTGGTTTGACCATTCATTTAATAGGAAACTTAAGTTTTGAGGAATTTCATTTTTTGAATATTTTTCTAAAACCTTAACGAACTTATCCAGTGACATCCCTCTTTTGTGTGTTTTCAAAATGGAATCTTTATTTATAATTGCATGCGTAATGATATCATCTTTTATTATTTCAACATTTGAAATTAAGTAATAGAGGGCTTTTGATGATATCTCTTCAGCGGGTATTATGAGGCTGAAATCGGGATTTATATAAATGCATTTTTCGATTTTGGATTCTTTTTTCTCAATTTCTTTACCGGTTATTTTGGATACTATATCATAACCCACATCAGAAAGAATAATCATGTCGTTTTCCAGATTTATTATTCCCGCGAGACATAGGAAATTTACTGTAACCTCAATTCTATTAAAGTACATCTCCTTGTTATTTATAATTTCAGTTATAGAATTGTTGGATGAATTTGCAAAGAGAGCTGTCAGCGATGTTATCTTGAAATATTTACAGGGTGTTTCAACAAGCTTTGTAATGGTTTTGAGGATCTGAGTGATATCCTTATATGCAGGTAAGTCTATGGGTGGCAGGAAGTGCTCATTTTGCTCTATACTTTCAAGTTTTTTCAGGATTTTGATTAGAAAAGTTTTTGGATTATCTATATCCTTCATGATTTTGCTTAGTGAAATTAACGCAATATCTTTCTCCAGGTTCAGGCACTTTAATTTATTAAGCAGGAAGAGGGAAAGTTTTGATATTTTTTCCGGCTTCAACGATTCGCCCTTTGTATCTTTAAGGGGAAACATGGAATCTGCAATTCTCTTTTTATCGATTTTTCTGAATTCAGATTGTTTTGTCAGGAAAAGTCCAAAGGTGGAGATTGTATCATAAGCATTTAACAAGTTTAAAAGCATGTTATATCTATTATTAACATGGATGCTGCTTTTTTTCTTATCTAAAAGATTAACTATGGAAGGTGCAATTTTTTCATTGAGCACAATTAAAGTTGAGAATTCCGGAGAGATTACATGGTATATGCTGATATATTTTTTCTCAATCATTGCCGGCAATACTTTATTTAACGACTTTTCCGATATTAATTGCTTTGCTTCAGCTAATGTTGTAATACACCCCGATTTAACCAAATGTTTTAGAAGTTTTATTTCCGATTGGTTCTTAATGTCACTTGAAAGTTTATCGTCTGTTTTATTTTCATATAAAGATGAGGTTGCTTTACCGAGATGCTCCTTTATTGATTGGGCATCCATGATGTTTAATTTTTCCGATACTTCCGAAATGCCATAAACTTTATCTAATTTTTTGGTAAGGAGCTGCCTGTTTTTTATTGTGTAAATAAGAAGCTTTCCTGAAAGATTATTTGTCATGGCTTCAATATTCACTATATCAACATCCAGTTCTTTTTCAATTTCTCCAAAGGTTAAACCGTCTTTCTTTTTATAAGTAACCTTTAAGAACCTTAGTTCATTTTCGTTGAGCTGTGATAAGAGCTGGTCAATAGATGTGTATGTTAAAAAGTTTGTAACTAAACCTTTCCCCACAAATCTCTTGATGTTAAGCAGTGATAAGATATCATTTATCTTTTCCTGCGGTAGTTTATTTAAAGCTTCTGTTATTGTTTTCATAATAAAAAAAATTGTAGACACTAAAAAATGTCAATTTTATATAGACCGTATTATTTGTGCAATAAATTTTGTTGAAATGCTGGTATTTATTACAGGCACCTCTAAAAAAATGATTTTTTAATTACCAAATCATGAAAAAAATGGTTTTTTCCAATAATTGTGCGCCTGGGGAACATTCTAGTCAAAAATTCTAAATCTTATAGATTTTGTTTTATTATACAAATTAATCAATTACTGAACAGGAGTTAATGATGATTCAATATTTCAAATTAGATAAATCAAAAGTTGAAAAGAGTGAATTTATGATTATTTCAGGAAAATCATGGGTTCAGTTCTTTTTTAAAAGGCTTTTATATCTAGTACTTTTTGTATATTCTACTTTTTTTCTGGCAGTTGCAATACCTTTTTTTAAGACTCCAGTAATACCAATCTATGTAATTGGTGCTATTGCAACTGTAGTTTTTATTATTCGTTTTATCAATCATACAATTAAATATGTTGAGTATGGAAAAGGCAAAATTAGTTTTACTGATGATACTATTGAAGTTACAAACAAAAAAAATATAGTTATTTCTCAGGATAGTATTAAGGGTCTGAAGTTAAATCCGCTGGGTAATTTTATAATTAAAACTGAAGATAAAAAAATATCATTCCCCATTACACTTTTAGGTGAAAATGACAGGGATAAAATGCTCTCTTTTTTTGAGGATACCGCTATAAACAGGACGATGTTTTTACGAAAGATTTGGGAGTTTTTTGATGCTATTTCAGTTGCCCTTGTTCTTGCCGTTCATATTATTCAGTATATTGTCCAGGCTTATTATATTCCCACAGGTTCCATGGAGAATACATTATTAAAGGATGACCATCTTTTTGTTGAAAAAGTTACCTATGGCCCTTCAATACCAAAAATGTTATTCATGGACAAGCCCGTTCATCTGAAATTTCTTTCCATAAGTAAGCTTCAAAGAGGTGATATCGTTATCTTTACTCCTCCCCACGAAGAGGATAAGGATTATATTAAAAGGTGTATTGCCGTACCGGGAGATAAGTTTTTAATTAAAGATGAAGAAGGGGTTGTTTATATAAATGGAAAAAAAATTAAAGAACCATATGCCAAGGGCAAGACATATTATAATATTGGCGGTAAAAGAAACAGGGAGATTGAAGGTATTGTACCCCCGGGAAAAATCATTGTTCTCGGTGATAACCGGGAAAATTCTCAGGACAGCAGATTTTTCGGATATTTAGATATCTACAGAATTAAGGGTAAGGCGTTTATCCTTTATTGGAATACAAATCAAATTAAAAAAATGGATTTTTCAAGATTGGGATTGATCAGATAGGTGTGTGTTTCGGGCCGGGTATATTTAGGTTTATCATTCAATCCATCATTTTGGAATAATTATGGATGAAAAGATTTTTAAGAGAAGGGTTTTTATTTCTGGATTAATAATTCTAATTATTTCAGTATTTATTGTTATTAAACTTTTCACACTTCATTTCACCGAAAAAATAATTATACCCAAAAACGGTATTTCAATAACCAAAAGAGGTTACATTAAGGACAGGAACGGATATCTCCTTGCAATAAGTATTGAAACAGATTCTCTCTTTGCCAATAACGAAAAGATTAATAATCCCGGTGATGTGGCATCTGCAATATCCAGAATAATTGGAATGCCTCCCCCATCTATTAAGAAAAAGCTACTGCCCAAAAAGAAATTCATCTGGATAAAACGGAAAATCAGGGACAGTCAATCAAGAGAGATAAGAAAGCTTAAGATTGACGGTTTATACTTTAAAAAAGAATACAAACGCCTTTACCCCTATGGGAACCTGGCATCAAATTTAATTGGTTTTGTCGGTGTGGATAATTCGGGACTTGATGGCGTTGAATATCATTATGATTCAATACTGTCACCCCGGGACGATACAGTTTTAAATAATAGTAATATAAGAGTTGGCAAAACCATCTCCCTTACAATTGACAGGTTTATTCAATACAGTTCAGAAATGATAATTAAAAAGGCTGTAAAAAGATTAGGGGCAAAACAGGGAGTTGTTGTTGTAATGGAAGTGAAAACCGGGCGTATTTTAGCCCTGGCAAAGTATCCCAATTTTGATCCCAATCAGTATTATAAGTTCAGTAGCCAGGCAAGAAGGAATTATTCTGTAATTGATTCTTTTGAGCCCGGTTCAACACTTAAAATAATATCAACTGCTTCCATACTTGAAAAAAAACCCGCCCTGGTAAATCAAAAATATTTATGCAAAGGTAAAATTAAGGTTGAGGATATTGAAATAAAGTGTACAGGTTCACACGGGCTCATCGATTTTAACAGCGTTTTAAAGAATTCCTGTAATGTTGGAATTATTAAAGCCATTAGCAAAATTAAAAAGAGCGATCTTTATGGAACTTTAAGAAGGTTTGGATTTGGTAAAAAGATAGATCTTGGCCTTCCCGGTGAATCTGAGGGTATTTTACGCCCCGTGGGCAAATGGTCCGGAGTGTCGAAACAATCAATATCAATAGGATATGAAATTTCAGTCACATCATTACAGTTAGTTGCTGCCTTCGGCGCAATAGCTAATGGAGGTATATATATTGCCCCGTCAATTATTGAATCAATTGATGACTATGATGAAGATAATATGGAGGGTTATAAACCCAGGATAATTGGCAGAGTTATAAATGCAAAGATTGCAAAAAGGCTGATGAAGCTGATGAGAGTTGTAGTTTCTAAAGGAACGGGATCTAAGGCTTCCTCAAAGTACTTTAAGGTTGTTGGCAAAACAGGAACGGCAAGAAAGTTTTCCAGGGGGAAGCGTATGTACACCAATAATGTCCTTTCATCCTTTATAGGCATTGCTCCATATGAAAATCCGGAAGCCTGTATCCTTGTAATAATTGACGAGCCCCGGAACAGCCTTTCCGGCGGAAAGGCTGCTGCTCCTTTATTTAAAGAGGTTGTTGACGCGGTTCTTCCTAAAATGGGTGCTAAAAATGAAATGAAGTTTGCTAAACAACTGATGAGAAGCAAAAAGAGAAAATTTGATTTTAGCGGTAATGCAATGCCTAATTTTAAAGGATTGGGACTGCATGATTCTATCAGGCTTTTAACTGAGGTGCAAAAGAGTTTTGATATCAACTATATTCTCAAAGGAACAGGCATGGTTTATGCACAAAAACCACTTCCCGGAAGGAACCTGGGGAATTATAGAAAAATAATACTCTATTTCAAAGAGAGATAGATGACGAAAATTTAAACATATTGCCGGGTATACGGGATAATTTTTTATTAAGGGAATTATTAATGGGAAATGTAATGGATAAGAATCTGGAGATTCTTAAGAAAAGCCACACCATAGCCTACAATAAAATTCAAAGTTCCAATGAGAATTCCGAAATCGAGGTTTTTGAATCGAAAACCGGCCATTCCGTACCTATTGTTAATAAGGAAGGAAAGAAGTTATATATTCACAGCAGGTTTGATCCCTATAAGGAAGCAAGTAGATTTGTAGAAGGGATAGAAACTGATAGGTTTAATCTGTTTATTGTCCTTGGTTTTGGCTTTGGTTACCATATTGAACTTTTAATGGAAAGAATTAGAGATGACTCAATTATCCTTGTAATTGAAAAAAACCCGGATATATTTAAAACTGCACTATGCCACAGGGATTTTATAAAGATACTGGATGATGAAAGATTGATTATCCTGGTTGATCCTGATGAGGATATAATCACGGATAGTCTTAAGGGTAAATCTTCCAGGCAGGTTTCCTTTATTACTCACAGGGGTTCACATCAGATTTATCCTGAATATTATGGTAATATGCTGGAGATCTCCCGGTCGTATGTATCTACAAAAGAAGTAAATATTGCAACACTGGCTAAATTTGAAAAGATTTGGAGCTCCAATCTTTCCAGAAATGTGGGCCATTTTATAAATACCCCGGGTGCAAATATATTTTTTGATAAGTTTAAGGATTTACCAGCCATTGTTGTTGCTGCTGGTCCGTCTTTGACAATGAGCCTTGATTTTATAAAGCAAAATATTAATAAATGCCTTGTCATTGCTGTTGATACTTCATATGGAATTTTAAAGAAAAATAATATTGAGCCGCATTTTTGTATTTCAGTTGATCCCCAGGTTATTAATGCCAGGTATTTTGAAGGTGATAAAAAGGGAAAAACAATTCTGGTATCTGATCCGACTGTACATCCCTCAGTTTACCGGTTATTCAGGGGGAGGCTGGTTACCACAAGTGTTGCCTTCGATTCTATGAAATGGATTGAAAGGCTTACGGCAGAAAAGGGAGAATTGGCCCATGGCGGGTCAGTTTCAACAAGTGCCTATGATTTTGCAAAAAAATTGGGGGCAAGTCCTGTTATTATTGTCGGACAGGATTTAGCTTTTACCGGCGGGCTGGCACATGCCAGGGGATCCTATCTTGATGAGCAGATTCATATAAGGACAAACAGGTTGCATAATGTACAGATGTTTAACAGGTTTCAGTTAACGGCACTGCCTAAAATATATGTCAGGGGAATTAAATCTGACAGGGTCCAAACTAATCAGAAGATGATGATTTTTTTATCGTGGTTTGAAAAGAGAATGGATAATTCACTGATAAATTTAACATATGATGGAGCTCATATCAATGGAGTGGATCATAAGGATGCCGGCGATTTGGCAGGTGCAATTTTTAATACAGATGTTGGACCGGTTATAGAAAAAATATATAAATTGGGTTTTAATTCACTGGGCGATCCGGCTATATACAGTAAAAAGCTGAAAGAAAGAATAATGGAGATGACAAAAGATATTAATTCATTGATACCCATATTGCAAAAGGCAGTGGGTTTTTCAGATAATCTTCAATCACTTATGAAAATTAAAAAAGAAAAAAGGGATTCCGGAAAACTGAACTACATCCTGGGCAAACTATCAGAAACTGATAAAGTAATTCAGTCAAAGGAAAACATTAAGGATATGATAAGCTTCACCATTCAAAGGGTAATACATACAATAACCGAAGGGTATGATATTGATGAGGACGATGAAAAATTGAATGAAGATGAGCTTACTGCCAAGCGCTCTCAATATCTGTACAGGGGCCTTCTTGAAGGTACTATTTTTAATATGAATATTTTTAATAAGATGCTGAAAATATTAAATGCTTAATTTAACTCTTCAAAATTAAACCTAATATGAGATTACTGCCTTAAGGTCATTGGGGAAACTATAATTATATAGCGGCTTAATGGCTCTTCTAAGAATCACAGCTGTAAAATTGCACATAAAAATTTAATGAATTTATATTTTTTAGTAGATATATTTCACACTGGAAACTAAATTAATATTATTAAAAAAATATCTGAAATATTTCTTGATATTTAAGTTATTTTTTAATATTATAATTAAGCTTTAGTTCAATTTTTAGCCTGTTTTGCTGTTTTTTAAGAAAAAATATGGAGGTCATAATGAATTTAAGAAAATTATTTTTACTATTGTTACCTTTGCTCTTTTTAGGAGTAATTCTTGCTGGTTGTAAAGACGGAGGTAAAAAATATGTACCAGTGAATTATGGTACCTGGTGTGATAATGCTACCAGCCTTTGCTGGCAGAATCCAAACAGGGAGGCATATAACTACGATGACATCGGCCTGAGGTCAAAAGAGGCTGTCCTGTATTGTGAGGAACTTAGAATCGGCGGTTATTCTGACTGGCGTCTTCCAACTCTACAAGAAATGAGGACAATTATTGACGGATACCCCGGTACAGAGCCTGACGGTTCCTGTCAGATTGGCAATTACCCAATGAGCTACAAAGAAGCCTGGAGTTCAGGTGATTGCGGAGGAAACGGACAATTACGAGGACCGGGAGATAACGGCTGTTACACGGTGCCGGGGATATTGGGGACATGTGACAAGGAAGACCTTTATTCCGCAGACCACTACATGGAGTTTTTCGCAATAGACCGTCCAAATGATGCAGACCATAATGAAACCGGTAAATATCCACAGGTTGGAACGGTTCTTTATGATACGGGAGGTGCAATCTGGAACCACTCCTGCACACTTGGAGAAGTACGCTGTGTAAGAGATGATGACAATTCTACTCCGGCCAAATGTGCCGACGGGGAAAATGCTTCCTGTACTGCGGGAAAATCGAGAAAATGTTCATGCGGACCGGGGCACCGTGGAGACGGGTACCAGTTCTGTGCAGATGACAGCAGCTGCTGGGGCCCCTGCCAATGTGCAAATTATACGCCTGCAGATGAGGACCAGCCGGAATGCCATAAACTGGTATGTGACGAGTCGGATTATGTTAGGTTGACAATCAATGTACCCGAATGGAATTCTAGTTGGGATGAACCTCACCAGCTTATAGCCCTCTGGTATGACGGCAATGATAGTTTCCCCCAGGCCAGGCCTCCCGAAGGCGGTACCTGGACTAACCAGGTTATTGATCCCGGGACCCCGCCATATACTATGGATGTACCCGGATGTACTTATTACGGGGAGAATCATTTAGTGGGTAACTTTAAATTATTGGTTTTACTTCAAATGATAAAAAAATTCCCGCAAATGCCTGAATCAACAGACTTCTGGTGGGGATATGATCAGGATGATACTGTTTTTCCATTAAGCGGAGTCAGTCATTCAAATGAGCAAAAAAATGTGACTATAAATTTAACTTCAGTTGGCAGTTGCCCCAATTTATGTGAAGACGAATACGGAACAAGCTACACCCCTGATGTTAGTGAAGTTTGGACCTGTACTTATAACAGTTCTATGAATGGTCCCGGTACCTGCTCGGATTTCCTGAAATCTGATTGGAATGAGACCCAGGTAACAGATATTTGTAACGGATACATTGATTTAAGGCCCGGTACTCTTGTGGTTTCAGATGGCGCTATTAATCCGGAACAAAGCTGCCTGTTGAGAAAGGGAGGATGCGGTGCGTTTACGCGCTGCAAGGGTGTATTCCTCACAGAAGGCAATAAAACTATGTATTCATTTGGAGCACCTGAAACTGTTTGCAAGGCATATATACCAGACTCAACTGATAATACAACGGGTGTATTTAATGAACATCGGAAATACTGTTGTGCTTATGAGGATGAGGATGTTAACTGCACTACTGGAACCTACGATGGTTATGGTGAGTTTTAATTAAGTATTAATTCAAAATTAAAATTATTTAGAAAAAAAATAAGATTAAAGCCTGCAGCATGAAAGCTGCGGGCTTTTTTATTATAGAAAATTAAAATAAAAACAGTTTTTATTGACAAAATGAAGATATAATGCTACAATCTACTGTCGTAAAAGTTAGGTAACATAGAGGTATGGAATATGGATTTCGAGAAGGAGAACAGGAAGGTTCTTATTGTAGATGATGCTTCTGCCATCAGGCTGCAATTTGCTAAATTCTTTACTGAGAATGAGTTTAATGTTAGAACTGCAAGGGACGGGAGAGCTGCATTAAAAATATTAAATGAAGAATTTATTCCTGTTGTTTTGACGGATATTGAAATGCCCGAAATGGACGGGTATGAGCTTATAAGACATATAAACGATTTTGATTTTAAACCGGTTGTCATAGTTCTTTCTTCCCATGATGATCCAAACTTGATAATCAAGATAATGAAGCTTGGTGTTTTTGATTATATTTTAAAACCCTCATCTCCTGATGAGCTTCTTATGAAAGTAGAGAGGGGATGCAATGTTGCTGCTGTTAGCAGGTCAAATATAGTAGCAGAAAAGGAAAAGATTATCCGGCTTGAGCAGCAATTGAGGATGTACATGGTGGAGGAGGATCTTGACTCAAAGAAACATGAGTTCACAGGCCTTGCTCTTTTTGAAAATTTACACAGGTGTTTTAATCAGGGCTCCAGCTTTGGGTCGCTTGTGGCAATGATAGATTTGATTTTTGATAATATGACTGCAGAGGGTGAATACCTGAAGATTAAAAAAAATTTAATGGATATTGTCAAAGAAAATCATAAAGTTGTGAAAATTGCCCTTGAACGATTTGGTGAAATTTCTGAAATAATGACCAATGAAATGAAAACTGAACAAATTTCCTGTAAAGAGTTCCATGGTTTAATTGGTAATATTGCGGTGAGTCTGGAAAAAATGTCAAAGATTCACAATAATAATATTGTTATATCCGACTTGCAGGCAGGAGTTGAAGATAAAATCATTAAGATTAACAATATGTACATGGAAAAAGCTGTTTCAGAGATTCTATTAAATGCACTGAAATTCTCAAAAGAAAAGACAGAGATTTTAATTGCAATTTCTTCAGACGATGATAAAATAATATTATCAACAATAAATAATCCGGTAGAACAAGATAAAGGAATGACCGGGGTTCCCATGGAATATGAGAATATTGTATTTGAGCCCTTTTACCGGATCTCGAAAAATGTCTATGAGGAATACGGGACCCTGGATTTTGGCTTAGGCCTTCCCCTGGTTAAGCAGGTATTTGAAAAACATAATGCCTATATTTCAATTTTTAATTTTACTGAAGGCGATAATAAAAAGAAAGATGTCAGCATAAAGGTCAACTGCATGGTCTCTTTTCCTGTTGGTTAGGTTAAATTCCCTTCGATTTGATTTTTTCTAAAAGGAAATGGGAATAAAAAAAATCTTGACACAAATATATTTAGTTAGTAATTCTAACAATAGTTAATGTTAAAGAAGAGGTTATGTTATGGGAAAATTTTTGCGGTTTATTGGCATCCTTTTTTTGGGGCTCACAGCTGCTTTCACGCTTCTGGGAGGTGCAGGTACAGTTTGTGTATCCATAAATGCTGAAAAATATGCCAGTATGGTGGGCCTGGTTCCATACAAGTGGCTCTATTGGATTTTTACAATTCTCACAACGGCTGTTGGTGTAATGGGGATTCGTGCAATTATAAATCTTCTAAAGGGTAAAACCGGTGCATATATGTTTACAATTATTACTCTCATACTTGGCATTGTTACCGGTGTTATACGTATGGGTGCCTCAAGGGCACTGAGGGGAAAATCAATGCCCATTGATATGGTTGTATACACTACAGTTATAACGCTAATCATTTTTCTCCTTTTTAAAATTCCCTCAGTTTGGGAAAAGGTTGATTTTGAACGTAAACACAGAAAAGAAGGTGATACTGCAGGCGGTGCAGCTGCTATTGTAATGGGTATTCTTTGCCTTACAATACATGTGTGGATGGGGCCTACTCATACCTGGGGAGGTATTAATTATGCAGATGCTTTTAATACAGTTATGAATTTTACCGGTTGGGGTTTGGTTACCTTTGGAACGGGTATAATGACAAGGTCAATTATAAAAGCAGCCTTTGTACAACCGCATAAAGAATTGAAGAGTAGCGGGATAATTGCATAAATGTAGGTGTATCTATTAAAGCTGCGAAAAAAAGATCGGTTTTACCGTTCAGTAATTGCTAAGAGCAAATAACACATTTCAGGGTAACATAACTCTTGTGTGATTGTTCAGCGGAATTGATCTTGCCTGAAGTTTAGTTCAGTTTAAAGTTTGCTTAGAATATCTTTTTCCTGTTTTTTATTCAATTTGATTGCAATTCCCAGAACTGTTGCTATTAACATAACGAAACCAACCAGGTAAAACATATGATCTTCCATATATTCCTCCTTTTTACATGTGACATAATAAGTAAAAATAATTAATTTCCCCGGGAAAGACAAGAAATTAATAAAAAAATCATGATTTTTTTGGTTTTGTTGGATTGGAGTTAGGCAAACTTAAGTGAGATGTCTATTTATAACTCTTTTTTTCTAATAGCAAATTCTCTTTCAAGAGTTTCTTTTACTTCATCAATATCAGCATTAATTTCGAGAGGCACATTTGCATATTTACTATCCACTTCATTTAATGTATTTTCATGATATCCAACTTTAAATTCCGTAAATTTTAATCCATGAGCAGTGGATATAACAATGGTACGGTCAGTTTTTGAAATTTCCTGTTTTTCAAGCAGCTTTATGAGAACTGCCAGGGCAACACCTGTGTGGGGACAGCTGAAAAGGCCTGTTTTGTCCGCCAGGGCTGATGCATTTGATAGTTCGTCTTCACTTGCCTGCTCAACAATACCATTGAATTCCTTAAGAGTCCTCATTGCCTTTTGTATGGATACGGGATCGCCAATTTGAATTGCCGAGGCCTGTGTTTTTTGGGGTGTCATAGGCTGGAAATCTTTATATCCCTTTAGGTATGACTGGTAAAGGGGATTTGCCTTTTGCGCCTGTGCCAGGACTATTTTTGGTTTTTTATTTATTAAACCAAGGTCTTTCATCATTTTTAATCCGCTCCCCAATGCCGATACATTTCCAAGGTTTCCTCCCGGTATTATTATTACATCCGGAACTTCCCAGTCAAACTGCTGTACTATTTCAACTGCTATTGTCTTTTGGCCTTCAATCCTTAATGAGTTCATTGAGTTTGCAAGATAGATTGTATTGTCCTTTGTTATTTCCTGAACTATTTTCATGCATCCGTCAAAATTAGTATCCAATGATATAACTATGGCACCGTTTGACATTGGCTGGACAAGCTGTGCAGTTGATATTTTTTTCTTGGGCAGAAAAACAATGGATGGGATTCCTGCATATGCTGCATATGCAGCCAATGATGCAGATGTATCACCGGTTGAAGCACAGGCAACAGCCTTTATGTTTTTTCCCCTGGCATTAATCATCTCATTTACCATGGATACCAGGACAGTCATACCCAGGTCTTTAAACGAACCGGTGTGGCTGTTTCCGCACATTTTTATCCACAGGTCATCCATTCCGAAGTGGTTGCCGAAACGCTTTGCCCAGAAAAGATTTGTATAGCCTTCATGCATGGAGACAATATTTTCATTGTCAAGTCCCGGTAATACCCATTCCTTTTTGCTCCATATACCGCTCCCATATGGCCAGGTAGTTGTTCCAGCGCGGTTATCAAAGATCTGTTTCCATTCCTTTTGTTTTTTCTCTTTCAGCTTATCAAGATCATGGTGGACCTCCAGCAGGCTGTCACACTTTTTACACTTGTAAACAACTTCATCAAGCGGGTATTCCTCATTACAGCCGGATATGCACCTGAAATTTGCTTTAAACCCTTTACTCATTTTTATCTCCCGAAAGAAAGGAATCCTCAATTTTTATCAACATAACTTCATCATGAATAAAGTCAAAGTTGCCGATCTCAACTACTGCCTGCTTAATCTTTTCTTCACAGGCTACATGTGTTGTAATGATCAGCGGGACAAAATCCGAATCGGATTCTTTTTGGATAACTGAAGCTATTGAAATTTCAAACTTACCAAGGACGCCGGATACTTTGGATAAGATGCCCGGGGAATCTTCAGTTTTGATTCTAAGGTAGTACCTGGAAAATCTTCCTCCCTGGTCCAGGTATTGGGCATCCTTCATTGCCATGGGGAGGCCTGATGTACCTCCGCTTTGGTATATCTGGATTATATCACTTACCACTGCTGATGCTGTGGGGTAACTGCCTGCACCTTTACCATAGAGTATGACGGGGTCGGTCATATCACCATCATACATTACTGCATTATATTCATCACGGACAGAAGCAAGGGGGTGATTTTTTGATATCATTGATGGGTGAACCCCTATATCCAGTTTATTGTTAACAAGCCTGGCAACACCGAGAAGTTTAATTACATAACCCATATCCCTTGCAAAGGAAATATCAAGGTCACTTATTCGCGTGATACCTTCTATAGGAATCGACTTGAAATCTATGTTTAACCCATATGAGAGCATTGCCAGCAAAGATATTTTATGTCCTGCATCAATGCCTTCAATGTCAAATGTGGGGTCTGCTTCAGCAAAACCCTTATCCTGTGCATCTTTCAGTACTCCATCAAAGGGCAGTCCAAATTCATCCATCTTTGTGAGGATGTAATTTGTTGTTCCATTTAATATGCCCATGACGGAGCGAATATTATTTCCGGCAAGTCCGCTCTTTAATGCAAGAATACATGGTATGCCTCCACCCACTGATGCTTCAAATCCAAATGATCCCGAAGATTCTTTTAAAGTGCTGAAGATGTCATTTGCCTCCTCGGCAACGAGTTTTTTGTTTGCCGTGATGACATTTTTTCCTTTTTCCAGTGCCTTTAATACAATTGTTTTGGCAGGTTCGGTCCCGCCTATGAGTTCAATTACTGTATCAATCTCCTTATCGTTTACAACTTCTTCCCATTTACTGGTAACTTTTATATCGCTAATATTTTTCTTTAAATAATCCAAACGGATATCGCAAATTGTTTTGATTGAAATATCAAGGCCAGTTCTATTCTTTATCAAATCCCCATTTTTCCTTAATAAATCGAATACACCGTTCCCGATAGTTCCAAATCCAACAAGTCCGACTTTTACTGATTTCATATTATTCCCTTAATGTAACTTTAATTAATTATTTGATATTTGAATAGAGTTTATAATTTGTCAATTATTGTTTTTAAATCTCAATCTCTTTTTTAATTATCAGTGATTTATCTTCTTCATGGGGATTTACCCTGAAAATAATTCCCTCAGAATTTGCGATAAGGCTCCGTGCCTGAAGATTTTCCATGTATTTAGATTTAACACAACAAACTTTCACAATTACTGCACTACTCTGTTTTGCTCCATTAACATATATATAATTGTCCCTCTTGAATTTTTCATCAACTGATTCCTCCCTCTTTGGAGAGAAGGTTGGGGAAAAAATAATTTTTGCTTTATTTTTCTTCATAAATTTAAAGATTTCATTATTAAGCACGTCAGCACATATGAGAATTCCAAATTTTATACCATATGCTGAAAATACTTTATATTTGTCTCCAGGCATTATTCTGCCTTCTTCAGCAAAAAAAAGATTTTTTTTCCTGTAAAACCCCAGTATATTTCCCCTATTAAAAATAAAACATGTATTATACAATTTATTGCCTGAAATTTCCGGCATAGTTCCTCCAATAACAATGGAATCGGTGTTTTTTGATAGTAATTTAATCCTTCTAATCTGTTTTTCCTGATTTTCTGTGGTCTGGGTGGTGTGATTTGTGGATTTTGTATCAATGAAAAAATATTCGGGGAAACAGATAAAGTGCGGTTTGAAATCATTAATTTCATTTATATCTTTATCGGGTATTTCTGAACCCAGAGGTTTTTGATAAAGGATGACTTTTACTATCTTCATCTTACGTAATATTTACAAAATTTTTATACTGAATGTTTTTGTGAATAACTTTATATGATAATAGATGATAATTATTATGTCCACATAATAATTTTTATTATTTTCTGTAGTGAAAATTAATTGACTTTTTTTGTTATAAAAGACCAATTAAACTTAAAATATATTTATATGTTATCTCATGAATTTAAGAATTATCATACTATCAACAATCAAAGTTCTTGCAAGGAATAAGCTAAGATCGTCCATCACCAGTATTGGAATAATTATTGGAATTTCATCTGTAATCATTATGGTGGGCCTCGGCAATAGTGCCAGGATCACTGTAAGAGACAGGGTTATTAATTATGGCGCTAATGCAATGCTTGTACGCTCAGTAATAACTATGCATGATATTCTTTTTCTTAAAAGGACATTTCCCCAGATAAAATATATTACTCCATTTTCTTCTAAAAAGGAAGTAATGGTTAAATATAGCAAGATGAATATGAAAGGTACAATTGTTGGTGTCAATAATGACTTTTTTAAGCTAATGAACCGTGGTTTGCTTAGCGGAAGATTTTTTACTAATGAAGAGGTCATTAAGACAGCTAAGGTTGCAATTATTGGGACAACTAATAAAAAGGAGTTGTTTGGGAATGTGAATCCAATAGGTAAGCAGATTATAGCTAATAATATACCTTTGCTGGTAATTGGTGTTCTTGAACCGAGAGGGCAGACTTTTTCCACTAAGGATTTTGATAATCAAATTGTCATCCCCCATACTACCTATCTTGCGCGTATTTTAAAGAACAACAAGATAGTCAAAATGTATGTATCTACTCATAACGAAAGAATGGTGGATGATACTATTTTATTGATTACTAAATATTTAAGGAGAAAATTCTCTGTTACCAGGGGGCAAAGGGAGCCCTTTAGAATCTACTCAAGCAGGGATAAGCTTAAACTGGCAAATGAAATTTCAAGTGCATTGTCAATGTTAATAGCAGGGATAGCATCAATATCGCTTTTCGTGGGCGGTGTTGGTATTATGAATATAATGTTTGTTTCTGTTACTGAGCGGACCAGGGAGATTGGAATCAGGATGGCAATAGGTGCAAAAAAAAAGGATATCCTCATTCAATTCCTGTCTGAATCAGTTGCCATTTGTTTTGTGGGAGGAATTGTTGGTATACTTCTTGGGCTTGTCTTATATTACGTAATTATCTATTTTGTCAAATGGCCTTTCATCTTTTCTTTCACTTCTGTTATTATTTCTGTTTTGTTTTCAGCAGCCGTGGGCATTTTCTTCGGTTTTTATCCTGCAAGAAAGGCTTCCAACCTTAAACCCATTGAAGCTCTTAAGTATGAATAATGATAATGGGATAATTATTTTTTTCCGCTTCTAAAAACTAATTTATTATAACCAATAAAATTAATTATTATTGCAATACAAATTCCAATAAGTGTATTGAGTTTGTAGCCCATTCCAAGGCTCAGTAAAACAAAGAACAGGCCCTGCCTTAGGAGAAATGAAATACCCGTAACTGTGTTGAACTGGAACAGCTTTATGAGAAAATCAATGGGAGATTTAAAACGATATTTCCATGTAAACGTTGAATGCAGGAGGTAACCCACAATAATTGAAATTTCAATACTTAAGGCATATGCAATGTTTTGCTTAAACACAGAAGCAAAATTAAAATATTCAACAAACAATACCATTGCCGTGAACTGTGAAACTGCAACAATTAGTCCGTTAAAAAAATATTTAACTAATTTTGCCAGGAGGGTTGTATTATATTTTACAATACACCAGACAGCTCTAAAGGCATCCCTCATTCCAATCTTTTTGCCTTCCTGAAATGATCTTGCAAAATAGGAAATGCTAACTTCATGGATCGAGATATTCTCTTCTCGTGCAAGTTTTGCAATTTTTGCTGTTACTTCCGGTTCGATTCCAAACCGGTCCTCTTCAAGTTTGATGCCCTGTATAATTTCTCTTTTAAACACCTTGTAGCAGGTTTCCATGTCTGTGAGGTGTAAATTTGTAAACATGTTTGATATGAGTGTAAGCAGCTTATTACCGAGCATATGCCAGTAAAAATTTACCTGGTGATTACCACTGCTCAAAAATCTGGATCCGTAAACGACATCTGCTTTTCCATCAATTATTGGCTGAATTAATATTTTATACTCGTTGGGATCATATTCAAGATCCGCATCTTGTACGATTGTTATATCTCCGGTGCAATTTGAATAACCCGTCCTCAGGGCTGCCCCTTTACCCATATTTTTCTCATGGTAAATAATTTTATAATTTTTTTTCTTAATTTTATCCAATATGTTTCTTGTGCCGTCGGTGGAATAGTCATCAACTATAACTATCTCCCTTTTAACGCCAGGCTGAAGTGGTGCTTTCTCAACTTTTTTTAGAATTTCATTTATTGTATGAAATTCATTATAAACAGGTATTACAATTGATAGTTTCATTTTAATCCTTATTAAAAATAAATCCTTTAGTATGACAAATCTCAATAATTTATTGATTTTGTCAAGTATAGAATTATAAAAGAAGTTCAAAGGTCAATATTCAAGGTTCAAAGTTGTATCAACACCAAATAGATGCATTTTGAAAATGCCTTAATCCTTTGAACCATGTACTTTGAACTTTGAACTTGTATTGTCAGATTTACCTTGTCTCAAGAGTTTGATCAATTATGGCATCAATATCTTCCAGGAAGAGGGGGTCTCTTTTTTTTAAGGTTTTATCTGAATCCATTGGGACATTATTGAAAACAACATTATAGGTACCCTCAATTTGATTTGTAATGAACTGGTGGTAATTTGATTTTTTAGCTGTATTTTTAATTCCAAACAGGAATATAAAAAGAAGTGCTGCTGCCAACAGAGAAGCGGTTCCTGTTGAATATATTATACGTTTAGTTGTTTTTCTTTTTCTTTCTAATATGGCTGATGCAATTTCATGATCCCATGAATTACTTTGCAGGCGTTTTTTTGTTTCATCTGCTATTATGTTTTTTTCATTTTCTTTTCTCATTTTAACCCCCACATAAAAGTCTCTGAAGCATTTCACGTCCCCTGGATTTTCTTGATTTCACTGTACCCATTTTTATATTGAGCTTTTGTGAAATTTCCCTTTCCCGGAACCCCTTCGATGCAAGCTGAAGTACCTGTCTGTAGATTTCGGGAAGTTTGTCTATCATCTCATAAATATAATTTAAATCTAAATCAATTTCTTCCGGTTCACTGTTAAGACTGGATAGCTTGATTTTTTCGATGGACTTTAGAAATTTCTCTTCCTCCCTCCCAAGCTTTTTGTTCATCCTTAATGCTTCGTTTTGAGCAATTTTATATAACCATGTATTAAGTGATGAGTCACCCCTGAACTTATTTTTAACAAGGCTGTTATATGCCCTGATATATGTTTCCTGGGCAACATCATCAATTGAATAACAGAACCTTTCCGCCAGGTTTTTACTAATGGCGGAAAGGACTATATTCTTAGTTGAATTTACAATTTGAGCAAATTCTTTTTCTGTAATTAACGGTCCCAATGCCTTCTTCTATTTCCTTTTCTTCTCATTCTTTTTTCGGCTCGCAGCTTTTTTCGCTGTTCCAGGGTCAAATTTTTTTCAATTTCAACCCGCTGCTTTATTCTTAAAAGCCTTATTTCAACTTTTAGTTTTGCCATTTCCTCTAAAACATTTCTAACCTTCTTAATATCGATATTATCCTGGAGCAGTAATTTTTTTAGCCTGAATTTCATTGGTGATAATTTTTCCCTTATATCAAGCATTTTAATTCTATATTTTTTATTTATATCTCCAATTGTATCAAGCTGCTTATCAGAGAGATTTAATTTGTCTTTTAAGAATTTAGGATTTCCAAAACATATTCCCCTGCAGTCCCTGCAGGGTCTTTGACCGTGAGGTCCATGGCCGCGTTTTCTGTATTCCCTATGTCCTTCTCTTCCCCTTTTTGCAAAAATATCCTCACTTAAAAATGAAACAAATACTAATGAAGCTAATAATACGGGTATGACTTTTAATT
>JBHPHB010000032.1:0-20340 GCA_042569985.1 Spirochaetota bacterium
TTTCTGAACAGCACGTTCAACTTTTTCTGTGTCAACCGAGATGACCTCTGAGCCTGTTCGAACGTCAATATTAAAGCGTCTTTTTAGAGATTCCGGTGTCTGTAGTATGAGGGAATCTCTTTTCGTAATAACTTTACCGATATGGATCAAATTAATAAATTTATAATAAAAAACAATGTAAAAAAGGCAGCCATAATAGGTGGCGGATTTATCGGCCTTGAAATGGTGGAGTCACTTAAAAACCTGAAAATTGAGATTACCCTCATCGAAATGATTGAGCAGATATTTCCTCCTGCCGATCCTGAGATAGCTTCGATGCTGCAGGAATATAATAGGTCAATGGGTATCAAGCTGATCCTTAATTGCGGTGCAGAGGAATGCAGAGATGAGGGCAGTGGCCTTGATATATCCCTGACAAACGGAAAGTCAGTTACATTTGACATGGCAATTCTTGCAATTGGAGTAAAACCCGATACTGAATTTTTAAAGAATTCGGGTATAAAAACAAATAAGAATGGGGCTATTATTGTTGATCATAACATGAAAACAAATTTAGATAATATCTATGCAGTTGGCGATGCCATTGAAGTAATAGATTTCATTTCGGGAGAGAGAAAGGAAATTCCCCTGGCCGGTCCTGCAAACAGGCAGGGAAGAATTGCAGCAGATAACATGGCAGGTATCAAATCGACCTATAAAAACACACAGGGCACTGCGATTTGCAAGATCTTTGAACTTACTGCAGCAGTCACGGGCCTCAACGAAAAAAATGCAAAAAGCCTTGGAATTAAATACATTAAATCATATACGCATTCCCAGAATCATGCGGGATACTATCCCGGTTCCTCACAAATGGCGGTAAAAATACTGTTTACTCCGGATGAAGGCAAGCTTCTTGGAGCACAAATAGTTGGAAAGCATGGTGTTGACAAACGAATAGATGTACTGGCAACTGCCATCCGTAACGGACTGACAGTCTATGACCTCTGTGAATTAGAACTTGCATATGCACCTCCTTACGGAAGCGCTAAAGATCCCGTAAACATTGCCGGGTTTGTTGCACAAAATATTTTAGAGAACAGGATGCCTGTTTTTTATGCAGAGGATATAGAAGGCATTAATTTTGATAAACAGGTTTTGCTTGATGTACGTACAGAACCTGAAAACAAAGAGGCTTGCATTGCCGGTTCAAAACTCATACCTATTGACGAACTACGCTCAAGGCTTGATGAACTGGAAAAGGACAAAGAGATCCTGGTTTACTGCAGGGTCGGCTTCAGGGGCTACCTGGCCACCAGGATCCTCATGCAGAAAGGTTTCACGGTAAAAAACCTTTCCGGTGGATATTTAACCTATGCGGCTTACAATTCCCGGTGAATCTATATAGCCTGTTCAAACCTGAATATTTGATAAAATTCTATGAGACATAATATTTTGCTTGACATATTATGTCTCATAGATAATCTGTCAGGTTGATATTAGAATATCAGCATAAACATCTTTATGGAGGCCATTGATGTTCATAAATAAAAATGTCACAGAAAAAGTTGAACGTGCTGTTCAGAAACAATCAGTATTAGACAAAAAGATTCATGAAGAAACAATGAGCAAGGTATGGAGATCTCACAATAAGGAAATTGAAAAAATACACAGATCATATAGAAAAGAAGTAGAAAAGATAATAAAAAAACATAATGGCGAACTTAAAAAAATTGGATCTGAGCGTATTACTAAATATGAAGAAGATATCAAAAGCAAAAATGATGAAATCGAGAAGCTAAAAGAAGAGGTCTCAGCCCTGGTTAAAAAAGTCAGGAATTATGAAGCTGCATATGACATGTACAAGGACCTGAGGGGGCATCTCTTCCAGATGACCAGAAAGATGAAACAGGCAACAGATAAAATTAAAATTAACAGCAGCGAAATATACCAATCATTCTCTGAACTGGATGACCTTTCCGATTTTCACACCAGGAAGATGGAGAGCATTGAGCCGAAAATTATGAATAAAATGCTTGCAGCAGATGACGACCATAGGGTCGAACTATCTGTGGTAAAATAATCAATCTTCAGAAGCAGGTTTATCAACCAAAAGGGGGTCTACCTTTCCCCCGCTTTCGCCTTCGGTAATTTTATAAATATCATTGTCGATCTTTCTGAATTCCTTGTAGGCATTATTATAACTTGACACAGTGGTTTGCAGGTTCTTCCCCATCTTCCTCAAAAAATCCTCGTAGTTAACCATATGCTTATTAAGGTCATTTATTCTTTTTATTATTTCCTTAACATTCTCCTCTACACTCTGGGCCTTAATCCCCTGGAGCACCGTCTCAAGGTATGCATAAAATGAAGTGGGTGATACAATTATTACATGTTTCTTAAATGCGTATTCAATGAGATCCTGAACGCTTATTTGGACACTGCCAACATTATAAATGAGAAGGTTATAATATACACCTTCGGCTGGAATAAACATAAAGGCAAACTCAGTAGTATTCTCCTTCGGCCTCACGTATTTGGCAGTTTCATCAATTCTCATTTTTACATCATTGCGGAATTCCTTTTCCAACTTTGCCCGTTGATGCTCGTCACTTGTCTGCATTATCATATTATACTTCTCAAGGGAAAATTTTGCATCTACGGGAATTACGAGATCTCGGTAGAAAATTGCAGCATCAACTATCTCTCCGCTCTTAAATTTATACTGCATCTTATATTGATTTGGCTGAAGAACATTGCCAAGAAGTGTTTCCAGAAAGTATTCACCAAGGACCCCCCTTTGCTTAGGATTCTTTAGTATGTTTTCCAGGCTCTGCATCTGGCCGGAAAAATTTAAAACCTGTTTGTTGGTTTCATCAATCTTTGTTAGCCGTTCGGTAACCTCACTTATAATTTTTTTTGACTGATCAAACTGGCTTTGGATAGCAAAATAATTATCCTTTGAAGTCTTGTTTAACTGCTCCAGCACAGTATCAAATTTCTGCTGCACTTCCTTTCTATTCTCATTGGTACTGCTGCTCATATCCTGGCGTAAATTATCAAGGAGCTTAAGTATAACCTCATCATTGTTATTTGAACTGAGTTCCTGAAGTTTTTTCAGCTTTAATAAAACAATGACAAATAAGCTTACAAAAACAAGAATGATTAAAACTAATATAAGCACAGTATTAATATTTATTGGAATACCCATTTTTTTACCTTCGGATAATTAAAATATGAGACATAAATCGATATATATAAATTATAGATATAATTCAAGGCTT
The DNA here is from genome assembly GCA_042569985.1 of Spirochaetota bacterium. GTDB lineage: Bacteria > Spirochaetota > UBA4802 > UBA4802 > UBA5550 > JBHPHB01. Next base: position 3,264 of record JBHPHB010000032.1, read on the forward strand.
TTTTTGGAATGCCATAAAAATCTATTGTTTTAATGATTTTAGCAAATCTTTTTAAATAATTTGTTGATTGTAATGAAATGCTAAATTCAAATGTCCATATAAGATACAAAGACAATACTTTTCAGGGGAAAAAAAGTGGACTTTATTATATTTTTATCAGCAACCCTGGCAATTCACCTTGGTGCAAACTTCTATATTTTCATAAGGGGATGGCAATCAATTCCCAAAGGAAATATATTTAGAAAATTTTACCTGGTTCTTTTTATACTGCTATTCCTGTCATACACGGCTGCTAGAATTATCGAAAAGTATTTAATCTGCACACTCAGCGAAATACTCTTTTGGATAGGATCGTTCTGGTTCGCCTTTATGTTATATCTATTTTTGTTTATTCTGCTTATTGATATCCTCAGATTACTTAACCGATTCATTCATTTTTTTCCTACGTTTATATCCGATAACTATACAAGGACAAAAAAAATTACGGCAATTGCCGTATTTACCCTATCATGCTTAATTATTATTGGAGGATTTATAAATGCGATTAACCCAAGGATGAAAAAGGTGGATATTTTAATTGATAAAAAAGCCGGCAATCTAAGGTCACTCAATATTGCAATGGCATCTGACATTCACCTTGGGACAATAATCAGAAATTCAAGGTTTAATTGCCTGGTAAAAAAAATAAACAGCCTCAATGCTGATATTGTCCTGCTTGTTGGTGATACTGTTGATGAGGACCTTGCACCGGTCATTAAACTGAACCTGGGCAAAACCCTGAGGAGCATTAAATCAAAATATGGAACCTTTGCCGTTACCGGTAACCATGAATATTTTGGCGGAGTTGAAGAATCAACAAAGTATTTTCAAAAGCATAACATCAGGGTCCTCAGGGATGAAATTATCAAAATAAATAAGAGTCTTTACCTGGTGGGCAGAGAGGATGTAAGTAAAAAAAGCCGAACCGGTAAAGACCGGAAATCTCTAAAAGAAATATTAAAGGGCATTGATAAAAAATTACCGGTCATAATCATGGATCATCAACCAGTTAAAAATGGGAATAATAACTTAAATAATAATTTTGACCTCCAGCTTTCTGGCCATACCCATCATGGCCAGATGTGGCCCGTAAACTTTTTTACTGAAGCATTATTTAAAATTAGCTGGGGATATAAAAAAATCGGAAAGACCCACTACTATGTGTCATCCGGCTTTGGCACCTGGGGCCCACCGGTTAGAATCGGCAATAGCCCGGAGATAGTGAACATTAGAATAAATTTCAAAAAATAGACCAATTTATTTTGGTTCCTTCGCCTCTACCAACGGCGCAAGAAGAATTGCAAAAACAAGGCCAACTCCAAATCCAACAGCATGCGCCAGGTAACTAACCCTGGGATCAAACACCGTTGGGAAAAGCAATATTAAAGAGAATCCCACAGCCCTGAAGATTCTCATTGGTACAGAATGGTCAATATCATAGCGTACATAAAAGGCCAGCCAAAGAGCCACCATACCATAAACCATACCTGAAGCACCTAAAAGTCTTATATGAGGTTCATAAACCGAAATGGTAACGAGGGTACAGGCAATGCCGACAAGAAAAGAAGCAAGAGGAAAAATGATTACACCAAAATATGCCCTGAGGAACCACCCAAAAATGAAAAAAAGCGGTGTGTTTGAAAGAAGATGGCTAAAGTCTGCATGAGTGAAAACCGAAGTAAGGGCCCGCCAATACTCATGCTTGCCAAAAACAGCCTCACCGCTTGCCCACAATTTACTGCCAATTGGTAATTTATTATAAGCCAATGTGGCAGTAACAAAAATAAAGTAGCTGATTACCACGGGCATTGTAAACTTTGTTGAGGGAAATTTTGACAGGGGCCCCTTTGGCTTTACAATCTCTTCCTCTTCTTCATCATAATTATCATATCCCCTTTCCCGGTTATCTTTGAAATCTCTCAATCGGGCATACTCATCCTGAATATATTTATCAAGGGAATCATTTTCATCATTTGGTTTCTTTTCCAAAAACATATCTCCACTATTTGGATTAGACTGTTCTTTTCCAGTCCTTAAAATTAAAATAAAAAGAAGCAATAACAGATAATGCGAAAATTGCCATGGTGGATCTATCAACAAGATCGGGATTCATATCAATTCCTGTAATTTCAAGGATAAGGAAATGTATGTAGGACCAGGACTTAATTGGCCTCCCAAGCATCTGCCTGACATACCAGTGCCAATCAGTACAAAAGCAAAAACCCCAGCCATACCAAATTCCAAGAACAAACCATGAAAAAGCCGTTAAAGCAAGAGTTATAAAATGCGCCTTCCTGGTCTTTTTCCATATCCATCCAAAAACATTAAATAATGTAAAACTTGTATGGAATACAAGGAAAAAATAATCCAGGAATTGTAAGGTTGTTTTACTCAAGATAGCTGCCTTCATTATATTGGCTAAAATATTTTTGTATATTCAATTTATAAATATGTCAAGGCTAAATTCCTTATATTTTCAGTGAGTATTATTTAAAATATTTTCATTATTACCTTCCCTTATTCGTTTATTAATTGGAAGAAAAAATATTATGGGGAAAATAAAATGGAGTATATTGAAACAACTATTAATATCAACAAACACCTTTTGGGGAAAATCAATTCTGCATCCAGGTTAATGGGAAAATCCAAAACGGAAATTATTGTTATTCTTTTAAAAAAGGTCATGGTGGAAGGAAGCAGTAATGTTAAAATTTGCAGAAGTGTTAAATATCAGGATTGTGATGAAAAGAAAAACTGGCATACCTTTCATATTGTCCTCAAATCGGATGAATATGAGTACTTTCTGGATTTGAGAAAAATCCTGAAGATGTCAGTTTCTTTTATTGTAGCATATGCAGTAAGAAAATACCTTAAATCGTTTTTAAAAAGTGGCTTTACCGATAACAATTCATTTCAAAACTATATCTTAGCAAGAGAAGATGCTGATGGTATAATATATTGGCTAATGTTCTGGGGAGTACCGAAAAACCTTGAAAAACACCTCACATTTAGAGGTTCTTAACTTATAACCAAAGCACTAAATTACTTGACTTATATTTTTCATTGATTATATAGTAGTCTATAAAACATTGACAAAAGGACAATTGCCATGAAAATTTTATTTCTTTCTTTAATCACACTAATATTAATTGCTCCCCTTTGCGATAAAAAAGAAACAAAATGGAGAGTTGGCACAAAACCCCTATTAATAAAGGCAAAAGTTATCTCTAAAAATAAATACCTCATTGTATGCAGAGGTTATCCCAGAGAAGGTCTAACAAATAAAATACAGATAAAAGTTACCGCACAGGAAGCGGCGCTTCTTTATGCTCAGGCTGTAGCAAAATCTAGGTTTGTAGATACAATCAATGTTGTCCAATTTGGTGAAATAAAGGGATACAAGACAAAAGAGGATCATGTCGAAATTTATTATATAATTAATAAGAAAAATATAAGTAGTTATCTGAAGGTTAAATAAAAAACAACAGCAATAAATTGTTTGACATAATAATTTCATTCTTTAATAATCAAATTTAATAAGGAAAAAAATTATGCCAGTTGAAACAAAAAAAATAAACAATACTTTAATAATATACATAAAGAAAAAACTGGATGTAAACACATCTCCGACAGTGGAAGAAAAAATAATTGATGTTATAAAAAGTGCCTCCCAGGACAATTTTATAGTTAATCTGAAAGAAGTGGAGTATATCAATAGTACCGGTCTAAAAATTTTTGTCACAGTTCTCCATATGCTCAGGGGAACTCATAAAAAAATTGTTATCTGCAATATTAATAATGAAATAAAAAACTTATTTGATGTATCGGGATTAATGGATATCTATAAAATATTTGAAAATGAAAATGCAGCTATAAGTTCATTTGAAAATGAATAAAACATAACTTTTATTTAAATCCCTGGCAAAAGGCATCAACATTTTTTCCTAAATCATCATGGTAATACCCCCCCTCCAAAAGAGCATACCGCCGGCCCATACACTTTTCATTGGAATAATCCCTCATAAGTTCACCAATCTTTAAGTAGTCTTCGCAATTAAGGAGATTTCCCCAATCATTTATTCCCTGGTCAAATCCGGCAGATGCCGCGAAGATATCTATGCCATCAAGGAATTTCATGTGGTCTTCAACTTCTTTTATATAACCTTCCCTGTCATTGGAAATGGGATTTAATATATCTACCCTTAAACCATCATCCCTGCTTTCAAGAATATTGATATTACCGTCGCCTGTGTGAAGATCAAAATCCAGGACAAAGGCAGATTTAATTTTACCTTCTGAAAAAAGTTTCAGAAGGCTGACGCTCATGTTATTGAAATAACAAAACCCCCAGCATGAATCTGACGAAGCATGATGACCCGGGGGCCTGATTACAGCAAAGGCTGGATTGCCATTATACCCCTCTTCTGCAGCAAGTATTGAACCACCGGCAGCAAGTGCGGACATTTCAAATAAAAGGGTATCGTCCTTTATATTCATATAATGACGCTCAGAATGGGCTCGGAGAATATCTTCCCTTGCCGCACCTTCAGGAATGATTACCTCATAATCTTCAGAGTTTGCCTCAATTACCTGCATGATACTATCTAAACGACCGGCCGCTGCTGCAGGATCATGTGCATAATTTGAATTATAATACTTTTCGTGAAATATTATTTTCAATTTATCACCTTCACCAATCCCGATTTTTTTATTCCCCTAAAATATAATTAAGATATTTCAATACGAAATAATCCATTTTGTCAAGAACTAACCAATACAAAAATGAAAATCAAATCTTTTCCATTAATATATTGACTTATAAAACATATTATTGTAACATTAAAATAATTAACTGCATGAATATTGCATAATCTATTGAAATAAAGAAAATACAATTTGGAGATAATAATGAAATCAAAAAGCCTTTTTAAAAGAATATTCATTCTTTTAACTCTTTGCTCATTTATTACTTTATTTATAATCCACAGGAATGATTTACTTTCAAAAGAAAATTTTAATATCAACAAAGTCCAGCCTAAAAGCGCAAAAGGCAGCCAATATATAGGCCTGCAACCTGAATCACAGGATGAACTTGATTCCAGGCAATGGTCAACAACTCCCGTTGTTCAATATACCGGGAAGCTTCCCAGTAGTGTTGATTTAAGCAAGTACATGCCACCTGTTGGAAGTCAGGGACGTCAGGGCAGCTGTGTTGCATGGGCTACAACCTATGCAACAAAATCATATCATGAGAAAAGAAAAAGGGGCTGGAGTTACGGGTCCAACGTAACATATAACAATGGAAGGGGCCAACATGTATTTTCCCCTGCCTGGACATACAACCAGATAAATGGGGGTCAGGACCGTGGGTCCAGCATATACAACGCATTCAAACTTTTGAGAGATTACGGTGCAATAACCTGGAGTGTAATGCCATATAACCAGAAAGATTATCGCACTCAACCCACCTACAGCCAAAAACAAGTAGCACAGAATTATAAAATCAAAAACTTCAGCAAGGTAAGGCTTGACGATCCCTATTACGTCAAAGTGGAACTGGCTAAAGGAAATCCCATCGTCCCGGGATTCAAGGTCACAACTGTATGGAGAAGGCCGCAGAAGGGAGTTATTATAGATGATTGGAGTGGAAGTGTAACTGGCGGGCATGCGATGACTGTTATAGGTTATGACGACGATAAAACATCCTCAAGGGGACACAAGGGTGCCTTCAAAATAATGAACTCATGGGGTAAATGGTGGGGCGACGATGGGTTCTTCTGGATGTCCTATAAGTGCTTTGCCATGCTTGCCAAATATGCATATGTTGCATACGACTTCGAAGGCAAAAAGAAAAAAGAAGAACCCGAAATTATTAGAAAAGACAAAAAAGCTAATGCCCCGGTTAACGTATCGGCCACAAGGGGAACCTACAATGACAGGGTTGTAGTGTCATGGAGCAGTTCCGAAAATGCAGCCTCCTATCTTGTTGAAAGGGCTGTTGGAAATTCAAAATATTATGACCAACTGGCATACACCAGCGGTACAAGATACCCCGATTACTCCGTACAGGCAGACTATACATATAAATACCGTATAATTGCAATCTCCCATAACAAACGAAGCAGACCTTCTTCAGTTGCTGAAGGCTTTGCCCTAAACAAAAGCAATAGTCTCCCATCAAAGGTAGTGGGTTTCAGGGGTGAAACCGGAGGATCAAACTATAACCCAAAAGTATTTTTATACTGGGACAAAGTCCCGGAAGCTACGAAGTATTTGGTGATAAAATATAATAGCAATAAAAAGAGCTGGGATACTCTTACAAAAACCGAATCAACAAGAAGTACAGATTACAGGCCAGATAAAAGCGCAACAAACTATTACTATGTGAGGGCTTTTAATAATTCAGGCCCCGGTGACTGGAGTAAAATGTTAAGCTTCAATGTAACTGCAAAATCCGGGCCTCCGGCAAACGTTACCGGAGTAAAGGTATCCAATAACATATACAATAAGATCCGGGTTACATGGAACAACGTTCCCGGAACAAAATATTATTTAATATGGAGATGGGATTATTCACAGAAAAAATGGGATAGATCATTCAAAACATATTCCAACAAGCTTATAGATTCTTCCAGTAAAGTTCAATCGGGGGGAGCTTTCCTTTATACCATCAAAGCAAAAAATAATCGTGGACAATCCAAAAGTTGGAGTAGATATACATCAGGACGGGCTGCTACAAGCTATAGTGTATCAGTAAGGTCAATACCCATACCGGCCGTCCCCAAAAATATTATTACCAAAATCAATGAAAAAACAGGAACTATAACTATCAAATGGAAAAAAGCAACGAGTATTGATAAGTATAAGATTTTCCGAAAGAAAGAAGGCTCTGGAAAATTCAGCCTTATAAAATCATTACCGGGTAATATCACTTATTATAGTGAGAAAATCCCGGGTAAGCCTGGGAAAATATATTTTTATAAAATCAGAGCTGTAAATAAAATTGGAACTGAATCAAAAGATTCAAAGATTGTTTCCGGAATTATAAATGAATTAAGGCCAGTGGTAATGACCCCATTCGTTCCGGGTGATGGAATGAAAAACTTTGCCGGTACATGGAGGGCAACTCACTGGGAACCGAAGAAAAAGCCCCTCACCGTTGTACTAACCATAAGCGGAAAAGGAACAAAATTTTCTGTAAAGGTTAAATATGGCACAAAAAAGACAAAGATGTTTACCGGCAACTATGCAGCCAAAAGCAGGTATCTCCAGTCCAGTGATTTTAAATTCGAACTATTAGAAGCCTTTGAAAATGATATTGCAGATGTTGTTATTTCCAGGGGTATTTTAACAAAACCCAGAATTGTACTCAAATTCGCAAGGGATTTACCAAAAAAATAAACTTTATAAAAACTAATATGAGTAATAAAAACAACAAAGATGATCCAGGTAAAATAATAACAGGTGGTTTTTCCGGCATAGGAATTGATTCAAAAGCTTCAATAGATGCTTTTAATTTCTTAAAAGAAGAATTGCTGAAAAAACAACCGGGAATAATTTTATTGCAGATACTAAAGGCAGAAGAACAGGTAGTAGCAGGTTCTAATATTGGTTTAATCTGCCAGTATAAAAAACCAAAGGACAAACAAGTAAGTATACTGTATGCAAAGATATATGTGGATTTACAGGACAAGTATGAGCTTGACCAATTGGAATTTGACCCGGGAAAGTTTCCCGAGGAATTGAGATAACAGGTGAGATCCTTAATAATTTTAATATCATTTTCAATTTCTCTATTATTCTATAAAACCGTTGATTGTGATAATAATTATTCAAAGATAATTGCCCACATCCCCCTCCCAGATGGGTATATCAGGGTAAAATCCAAGAAAAACTCCTTTGCACATTGGCTCAGAACACTCCCCCTAAAAAAAGCAGGATCACCGGTGAAGCTTTTTAATGGAACAATGAAAGAAAATCAGGATGCTCATTATGCAGTTGTGCAGATGAGCGTGGGAAAAAGAAACTTACAGCAGTGTGCCGATGCCATAATGAGGCTCAGGGCAGAATATCTTTTTTTTAAAAGGAAATATAAAAACATTAAGTTCAGTTTCACATCGGGAGATCTATTCCCCTTTGTAAAATGGGCTGCCGGATATAGGCCGATAATCAGGTCCAATAACGTGAGATGGAAAAAAAAAGCTGCGCGTGATTTTTCTTATAAGAATTTAAAAAGATATTTAGCCTTTCTTTTTATCTACGCTGGTACAGCTTCTCTTTCAAGGGAGATGATAAAAGTTAATATAAAAAACATTAATATTGGCAATGTTTTTATTCAGGGTGGTTTCCCCGGGCATGCAGTTATTATTGTTGACATGGCCTATAATATTCACAATGGAACAAAAATATTTTTACTGGCCCAAAGCTACATGCCTGCACAGGAAATTCACATTCTAAAGAATCCCTCGTCCAGGCAACTAAGCCCGTGGTATAAATCCCGGTTTAGGGGAAAGTTACTTACACCGGAATGGGATTTCAGAAAATCACATTTAAAAAAGTTTAAACAACCATAAAAAAGACTTCACCTATACCATCAATTTAATTTCACCTTGACAAACAGCTGAATGTTATTTATTGTTTGCCATACTATTTGTTATTTGAATAGTTATTCTTCATCTTAAAATCCTTTTTTTAAAGAGAGGAAAAGATGTCAAAAAATTTATACATCACAACCACCGAACCCAAAAGTGGTAAATCCATAATTGCCCTTGGACTGATGGAGCTATTAAAAGGAACCGTTAATAGAGTCGCCTTTTTTCGTCCCATTATAAGCCCATTGCAAAAAAACCAAAAAAAAGATCCCCACATTAATTTAATAAATTCTCATTATGAACTTGATATTAATTATGAGGAATCATATGCACTGACATTTACAGAGGCAAGCGAACTAATTAATGCAGGGAAGATTAATATATTAATTGAAGAGGTCCTGAACAAATACAAGCCACTTGAGGAAAAATATGATTTCATTCTCCTGGATGGAACTGATTATGAAAGCGGCACATCGGCCTTTGAGTTTGATATAAATGCGGAACTAGCAAATAACCTTGGCGCACCGGTTCTCATGGTATCAAATTGTTGTAATAAAGATATGTGTGATATCATAAACTCCGTTAATCTTGCCGTTGATACATGCGAAGAAAAGGGTTCAACCGTAATAGGAGTTGTGGCAACAAGAGTCATGCCTTCTCTTCTTAAAAAAGCAAAAAGTGAATTAGAAAAAAAATATAAATCATCGGGTAAGCTTACATATGATTTCCCTGAAACAGACGAAATTGGCTACCTTACCATGTATGATATAAAAAACGCACTCAATGCTCAAGTACTCTACGGGGAAAATCAATTATCCAGACATGCACAGCATCACCTTGTTGCCGCAATGCAGCTTGACAACTTTCTTGAGTATGTTGACGAAGGAGCTCTTGTTATAACTCCCGGTGACAGGGCTGATATTATCCTGGGAAGCCTGATATCAGCAAACTCCTCATCATTCCCCCATGTAATGGGGATGATTCTCACAGGAGGTATAAAACCCGATAAAAACATCAATAATCTTATATCTGGACTTGCAAATTCTTTCCCAATTTTAAGCGTAAAATACGACACCATTAGTACTGTATCAAGAATTAATGAAATACAACCGCAAATGACACCGAAAGATTTACTCAAAATTAACACTGCTCTGGGTTTGTTTGAATCAAATATTAATACGGAGGAACTCCGCGAGAAGATAATAATATCCCGTTCAGCAACAATAACTCCCAAAATGTTTGAATACGGATTGATTCAAAAGGCAAAGTCCAGAAGAAAACATATAGTTCTCCCCGAAGGGTCCGAAGAGAGAATACTTAGGGCTGTTGAGATATTATTGCGCAGAGATGTTGTTGATATTACCCTGCTTGGGAACGAGAAAGAGATCAGAAATAATATAAAAAAACTGGGTTTAAATTTGGATAAAGTAAATATTACAGAGCCCATTAAATCGAAGTTGTTTAATAAGTTCGCAAAAGCTTATTATGAAGCCAGGAAAGATAAGGGAATAAACCTTGATAATGCCAAAGATATAATGACTGATGTAAGCTATTTTGGTACAATGATGGTCCATATGGGTGAAGCCCATGGTATGGTCTCCGGTGCAATCCATACTACACAGCATACAATACGGCCAGCCTTTCAGATCATAAAAACAAAACCAGGAGTAAATATTGTTTCCAGCGTATTTTTTATGTGCCTCGAAGACAGGGTTCTTGTTTATGGGGACTGTGCAGTTAACCCAAATCCCAATGCCCAGGAGTTGGCTGAAATTGCACTTAGCTCTGCAGAAACTGCACAGTTATTCGGCATCGAACCAAGGGTGGCAATGCTTTCCTATTCCACGGGAGATTCAGGAAAGGGAGAGGGAGTGGAAAAAGTTAAGACGGCAACAAAAATCGCACATGATAAAATTCCGGAACTTAAACTTGAAGGGCCAATACAATATGACGCTGCCGTTGACATGAGAGTGGCAAAAACCAAAATGCCCGATAGCGAAGTGGCTGGTAAAGCAACTGTTTTTATTTTTCCCGATCTAAACACGGGGAACAATACATATAAGGCGGTTCAGCGTTCAGCTGACGCACTGGCAATCGGGCCTGTTTTACAGGGCCTAAACAAGCCGGTAAATGACCTGAGTAGAGGCTGCACTGTCCCGGATATTGTTAACACAATTGTGATTACAGCTATCCAGGCACAATCTGAAAGGGAAGAAAAATGAAAATACTGGTTATAAATACAGGAAGCTCATCAATTAAGTACGAATTATTTCAAATGCCAAACCAGAGCAATATAGCCTCAGGCCTTCTCGAAAGGATAGGTGAGAAAAAAAGCCGCCTGTCCCACAATACCGGAGATTTAGAAAAACCCATGGTCATCGAGAAACCGGTAAAGGACCATGAGGTTGGAATGAAAGAAATAGTTGAATTACTCACAGATAAGACTATTGGAGTTATCAAACACCCTTCAGAGATATCAGCTATTGGCCATAGAATTGTCCACGGAGGCGAAGCATTTAAAGCACCAACTGTTATAGATGAAGAAGTTATTGAAGCAATAAAAGAACATATACCACTGGCTCCACTTCACAACCCTGCGAATCTTATTGGAATTGAAACTGCATCCTCACTCTTTCAGGATGTTATGAACGTTGGAGTTTTCGATACGGCCTTCCACCAAAGCCTGCTGCCCCACTCATTTCATTATGCCATCCCAAATTCATATTACCAAAAACTCAAAATAAGACGTTACGGGTTTCATGGTATCTCTCACGGTTACGTTACAAAAAAAACTGCCGCATATCTTGGAAAGCCCGTCGATTCAGTTAATTTAATAACGGCACACCTGGGAAACGGAGCAAGCATGTGCGCAATAAAAAACGGGAAAAGTGTTGATACCTCTATGGGCATGACCCCCCTTGAGGGCCTTATTATGGGCACACGATCAGGCGATATTGATCCGGCTATACATTTTTATCTGGCTGATCACTCTGAACTGGAATTTCATGAAATTGATGAACTGCTTAACAAGGAAAGCGGTCTAAAAGGCCTTGTGGGAATTAATGATATGAGAGATATAATTAAAAGAAAGCATGACGGTGATGAAAATGCAATTTTAGCCATTGATATGTATACCTACAGAATAAAAAAATACATTGGATCATATTTTGCAGTTCTTGGCGGTGTAGATGCAATCGTATTTACAGCGGGAATTGGGGAAAATAGTGCTGATGTGCGTGAACTTTCCCTTAAGGGAATGGAGGAGATGGGCATATCAATTGACAAGGATAAGAACAACTCAAGTAAGGATGGCATTTTTGAAATTCAGGACTCTAAAAGCAGAATAAAGGTACTTGTTGTTCCAACAGACGAGGAACTTGAAATTGCCCTGCAAACATATGATATTATTGCTTAATATATCATAATTTGCACAAAAAAGGTAATTTGATCATATCAAATTGTCAATATAGTCATAAATTTGAATAATGATTGATTTGATTTTTTTGATTTTTAAAATATTCAAAAAAAAAATAAGAAAAAAGAAAAAATAAATTCGTTATTGACATTTTATCCGAAAATATCTATTATCTATATAATACAGCTTTTGTGTAAAAAAGATGGCAACTGAAAAGTTAAAAATAGATCTTACATATCTGGGTAAAGACAATACCCTCATATATCCCATCTATTCCAGAAATGGTGAGAAAATACTTGATGCAAGAATGAACCTCACCGGAGACATTATAAACTCAATAATAAAAAAACATGGAAAAATCGTATATTATACCTTCTCCGAAGAGATGGATAATATACCAAACCACAGGATAAGCAATGCATTTAACCAATCGAAAGAAATAGTTGAAGAGATAATGCACTCAGATAAACTGAGTAAAGCCACATATAAAAAATCGGAAGGCCTTATTGAGTTGATACTAAGTGATCTTCGCACAACAAAAACTGAAACTATCCGGCTCATTAAAAATTTAAGTTCCTTCGATGATTATATCTACAACCATTCTGTAAATGTCATGTTACTGGTAGCTGTCTTTGCATCACAGCTCGAAATATTTTCTCTCAGGGAAAAAAAGTCACTCATAATGGGTGCATACCTTCATGACATCGGTAAAATGAAAATTGACAAACAACTTCTGAACAAAAAGGACAAACTTGACATATCTGAATTCAAAAAAATGAAAAGGCATCCCCAACTGGGTTATGAAATTGTTAAGGATATTGCCGAAGGGGACATGATAATTCAGCAGACAATTTTATTTCATCATGAAAAATACAATAATACGGGATATTTTGGCCTCCCCTATGAAAATCTTCCAATTTTTCCTAAAATTGTTTCAATCTGTGATATATTTGATGCACTGACATCAAAGAGGCCATACAGGGATGCCGTGTCTCCAATAATCGCCTTGAGAATGATCCTCAATTATCTGTATGATCATTTTAACTATGATCTTATCAGTAATTTTCTTAACCGCATGGGGCCTATTCTTAATAATGCCGGCAACTTTTATGTGAAGTACGAAATATGCGAACTCAATACACATGAGCTTGCATTGATTGTTGGGCCGGGAGAGAAAGATGTTCTCACTCCCAAGATTATTGTATTCTGTAAATTCCAGAGATTCAAGAAAAAATTTAATGTGAAGTATTATGAAAAACCGATCTTTATTGATCTTAGTAAGGATAAATCAAGAGTAATGAAAAATATCCTGAGCAATAACAACCAGGTAAACATGATTAAGGACAGACTCCTGGAAAGATGCCTTTTTCAGACAATTGTCTAATTTAAAAACCTATTCTGTAATGCCAATTACTTTCCCTGCTTATTTCTAATATTCTCAGGTATGAAATTTCAATAGGCAAATATTAACTATAGGGCATATTATGATACCAAGAAGTGTAAAAATTTTCAGCAGTGAAGATTTCCCCTTTAAGAAAAAAATTTGCGGACTCTATCCGCTGGAAAGGCTAATTCATGTCTTATACAGCACAGGTATAAAAAAAATTTACCTGACTATAAACAGAGAGGAATTACAATTTTTCCATGATAAGATTTTAGTACACCTTAAAAGACTGAAAGGCCTTGAATATTTTTATGACCCATCAACAATGGATTCATCACCAATGATAAAAATACCATCAAGCCTGTTTACACAACAGCAATACTTTGAAAAGTTTGAAAAATACTTCAAGAAAGAAGATAAATATTTTGTACCGGAAATTAATAATGAACAGTTTACAATCGAAAATAAAAGTCATATAAAAAAAGCAAGATATATTCTGAAAAGAAAAATTCTTAACAATACACCGGGGTTCTTTGCAAGGAATATTAATAAACGGATGTCACTACCAATAAGTGCCCACCTGTCTGCAACAAGAATACCCCCCAATGCAGTTACTTCATTTAATTTACTCTGCGGCATAGCCTGTGCAGTTTTAATATTTCTAAACAGCTACCTTACTATTGCTCTTGCCGGTATAATATTCCAGGTAATATCAATATTTGATGGTGTGGACGGAGAAATCGCCAGGTTAACTTTCAGAAGGACAAAAAGCGGGGCAATTTTTGATACAGTAACAGACCTGTCATCATTGGTTATATTTCTTATTGCGTGCACCTATCTATTTTTAAACAGATATGATGGGCTCATACCAATATTAATTTTTATTTTTATGATAACCGGCCTTGGTATAACTATATTCGCACAATGGCTATTTCTCAAAAATTATGATGAACCTGTATCAATAAGGACATACTGGATCGAATTTCTGGAAAAATTACCAAAAGAAGATAAACTCGTGACTTTTACTCTTTCTGTAAAGTATTTAGTAAAAAAGGAATTATACTCTTTATTATTTATGGTTGCCTGCCTGGCAGGAATTGCTCATTTAATCATCCCCTTTGCATCACTATTTGTCGTGGTATCATCATTTCTTCTGCTCACACTGAATTTTCGCTACCTGGCAAAATTTAAAAAATAGTTCATTTTACGTTTAATTGTTAATCAAAACATATAATTTGGATTAACAATTTCTTCCCCGGAAAAAATATCACAATATTTATAAAAATTTAGAACTAATCCATCCCCGGGCTGTCAAAAGTTCAGATAACAAAAAGGAGCGAAAAAATGAAATATCTATTAATAGTTTTATCAATACTACTTATGGTGAGCCCCTATGGGTTCTCAAGAACAAAACTGACAACACTTCCGGAACGGCAGAAAATACGCATAGACATGAAAAACAAAAGCTACACCCTTGCCGAAGAAGAGAGGACAATAAATCTTCAAAAGGGTAAAAACTACATCGAATTTGCATGGAAGAACACCCATATTGATAAATCTTCCATCCAGTTTAGAAATATCCATGCACCGGGCAGGGTTAAAACAATCAATATAAACTATCCGCCAAATGAATCGGCCCTTTTCTGGGAGGTCTATTCAGATAAGGCAGGGCCCGGTAAATTTAGAATTTCATATATCATTTCAAATATTAACAAATCCATTTCCTATGAAGCTATAGCAGATAAAAATGAACGTTATATGACCTTAAAAACATATTTCACTTTGAAAAATCTTACAGGCGAGGAATTTAAAAACGCTGACATTGAGATTAATTTTGGCAAAAATTTTAAAAAGAGTTTTAAAACAGGTGAGGCAAAAAAAATGCTCGCTGCCAAGTTTTTACAAGTACCAATTTTAAAAAAGTATATCTATGATAACTATGTTGATAAAAACAATGTGAGAATGTACTACAATTTAAGAAATCAAAAAAAGCATAAATTGGGCAAATTCCCACTTCAGCCCGGTAAAGTAAGGATTTACCAGGAAGACTCATCAGGGTCAGAAGCCTTTACGGGTGAAGACTGGGGAAAATATACACCCGTGGGCCAGACAATGGACCTGTATTTAGGACAGGCAAAGGAAGTAAAAGTAAAAAGATATATCTATAATAAAAAAGAAAGATATACGAGAAAGCCTGTAAAAGACATAAACATGGTTATTAAATACCAGGTTGAAAACTTTAAAAAGAATACGGTCCCCCTTATATTAATGGAGCATCCCGGAGGCCAGTGGATTGTTAATAAGATAATCCTTAAAAAAGAGATTGGTGAACGAAACAAGAAAAGGGAAATTGAAATATCACATGACAGAATGATTTTACTAAAAAGGAAGGATGTTAACAACCTGGAAATTAAATTCAATGTCCCTAAAACAAATAATATGAAATACAATATCTATCTTTATATAACTTTAAAAAACAGGTGGTAAAAGGAGTAGAATGATGAGAAATATAATTCAAATATTACTAATAACCGTTATAGCACTTTCAGTTCCATTAAGGGAATCAGAATCGGCAATTGAGCTTGTTACTGTTCCCAACAGGGATTCGGTGCAGCTTACAATATATAATTCCGCTGACATAACAATGGTCAGGGAAAACAGGACACTAACATTCAAGAAAGGGATGAACACAATTCAGTTTTCATGGGCAGGTACTTTAATTGACCCAACATCCCTGCGCATAAGATTCATAAAGAGCAAGAGAAGCCTTGACCTTCTTGACACAACCTACCCTGCCGGAAGAAACGAAGCTTTACAGTGGAATATAAAATCTGACATTGAAGGCCCTGTTAAAGTTGAAATCACCTACTTTACATCGGGCATAACCTGGAAGGCAGATTATGTGGGAATCACAGATGACAAAGAGGAAAGTATCTCAATCAAAGGTTTTGTGAAAGTTGTAAACAATTCGGGTGAGGATTATCCCAATGCATCTGTCAGGCTTGTCGTTGGTACAATCAACCTTGTTGAGAAAATTTCCGATTTGGCAAAGGGAAGAGTTAAGTATCCCCAAATGGAAGATAATGACAGAAAAAGTGCCAGGAGAAAATTCAAGAGATACATGAAAAAAGCTGAAGAATCAATCAGGGGAGGATCCGGAAGTATAACAAGCAGCAAGACAATAATAAAAGAGGGGCTTTCAGAATATTTTCTTTTTTCCATTGAAGGCAAAGAAACAATACCAAACAGATGGCAGAAAAGGCTTCGATCTGTATATGCTAAAAACATACCACTCAAAACAATATACAGACTATCAGACAGGCATTCAGGGACAAAAACATATAAATACTATGAATTTAAAAACAAAAAGCATGAAGACATTTCCGGCAGCGGACAATTTGGCGAAACACCACTTCCTGACGGTTACTTTAAAATTTTCATGCAAAAGAAAAACAGGGACTTGTCATTCCAGGCATCTGTTTACAGTAAATACATTGCCACGGGTGATAAAGTTAAGCTCAATGCAGGAATATCAAATGACATAAAAGTAATAAGAAAGTTAAAAAATTATAAAAAAACAGATATCACCCTGAAGAAAAGTTTCTACAAAAAATATTATGTTAAAAATTATCTTGAAAATTATTATTA
>JBHPHB010000033.1:0-20147 GCA_042569985.1 Spirochaetota bacterium
TTTAAATTTTAAAATTTTATAAATCCGGTTACAGTTAAGAATATATTCCATATAAATAAAATTATTAATATTTTGTACTTTTGGATATCTAGCCATAGGGTTCTGTTGTATTGGATAAAAGTTGTGCATATTGGTAGACTATGGATAGTCTGCTTTAAAGTTTATAATTATTTTTTTAGTGTTTTTATTACAAAAAAAAATTCAGGAGGATTGTATGGCAAAACTTGACCCCACAAAATTGGCTGATTGGGAAATCGCTGAGGCCTGTGAAAAGGACATGAAGACAGTTACCCAGCTTGCAGATGAATTGGGCATTAAAAACGAGGAACTCATTCCTTATGGGCATTATTTTGGTAAAGTAGACTTCGAAGCTGTTCTTGATCGATTGAAAGACCGGCCAGACGGCAAGTACATTGATGTTACAGCTATTACTCCTACTCCTCTCGGTGAAGGAAAAAGTACTTCAAGTATGGGACTTATTCAGGGAATGGGGAAAAGAGGTAAAAAGGTAGTTGGGGCAATTAGACAGCCTTCGGGCGGACCAACTATGAACATTAAGGGTAGTGCAGCTGGGGGCGGATTAGCACAGTGTATACCGCTTGTTCCCTTTTCATTGGGACTAGCCGGCGATATCAATGATATCATGAATGCTCACAACCTTGCGATGGTTGCACTCACATCAAGAATGCAGCATGAACATAATTATGATGACAGTATTTTAAAGTCAAAAAATCTTAAAAGGCTTGATATAGATCCTGCAAATATTGAAATGAAATGGATCATTGATTTTTGTGCGCAGGCATTGAGAAATATAAAGATTGGTATTGGCGGACCAAAGGATGGGCTTGAGCATGATTCAGGCTTTGCCATTGCCGTAAGTTCTGAAATTATGGCTATCCTTGCAGTTACTACAAGTCTTGCAGATATGAGAGAACGAATGGGCAAGATTGTTGTTGCCTATAGTAAAAACGGCAGTCCCATTACAACTGCTGACTTAGAAGTGGATGGAGCAATGACAGCTTGGATGCTCAATGCAATAAACCCAAATCTTCTTCAAACTCTTGAGGGACAACCTGTTTTTGTACATGCAGGACCTTTTGCAAATATCGCAATTGGACAGTCTTCAATTGTTGCTGATAAATTAGCTCTTAAACTTGGTGATTACCATGTTACTGAGAGTGGTTTTGGTGCTGATATCGGTTTTGAGAAGTTCTGGAACCTCAAATGCAGGTTTAGTGGGCTTAAGCCTCATTGCGCTGTTGTTGTTGCAACAATAAGGGCACTTAAGAGCCATGGCGGCGGTCCTCCCGTTCCTCCTGGCAAGCCTTTAGATCCGGTTTATACTGAAGAGAATGTCGGGCTCGTGGAAGCAGGATGTGTAAATCTGCTTAAGCATATTGAAAATGTTAAGAAGTCCGGTATGAATCCCGTTGTTTGCATTAATGCATTTTATACTGATACAAAAGATGAAATTGCAATTGTTAAAAAGCTCTCAGAGCAGGCAGGTGCACGGGCAGCTGTTTCCGAGCACTGGGAAAAGGGTGGAGACGGTGCATTAGAATTTACTGATGCTGTAGTTGAAGCATGTGAAGAAGAATCCAATTTTAAATTTCTCTATGAACTGGATGAGCCTCTTTCAGTAAGAATTGATAAGATTGCAAAAGAGGTTTACGGTGCTGATGGTGTTAGCTATACTCCGGAAGCTCAGGACAAGCTAAAGAAAATGGAAAAAGATCCTGATATTTCCAAGCTTGGTACATGTATGGTTAAAACACACTTAAGCTTATCACACGATCCTTCTCTGAAAGGTGCTCCAACAGGATGGACCCTTCCGATCAGGGATATCCTGACTTACAAGGGAGCCGGTTTTGTTGTTCCCGTTGCAGGTACAATTAGCTTAATGCCCGGAACGGCTTCAGATCCTGCTTATAGAAGAGTTGATGTTGATGTAAAGAGAAGAAAAGTTACAGGAGTATTCTAAAAATAAAGATTATTTCATAGAGCCCCCCAACCTCGGAAGGGGGGCTTGATAATTTTTTACAATATTTTTTTTAAACCATCTTGGAAATTCTCCATGGGGAATAAAGGGGGTTAACAAGATTATAGATTTCAGAAGGTGGTGAAATACTTGTGGGCAATCTAATAGCCGTTGCCGGAAAGGGTGGAACGGGAAAATCAACAATATCAGCATTGATTATCCGTTCTTTGCTGAAAAATAATAAAACACCGGTACTGGCAATAGATGCAGATCCAAATTCAAACCTGCCTGAATCTATAGGAATTGACATTGAGAATTCCATTGGGAGTGTTCTATCAGATTTTATCAGAAATAAGGGCGAAATACCCCAGGGAATGACAAAGCAAGCTTTTCTGGAATTTAAATTTCACCAGATTTTGAAAGAGGGAAAAGACCTTGATATGATGGTGATGGGTTGCCCCGAAGGCCCCGGTTGCTATTGTGCAGCGAATTCCATGTTAAAGGGTTATTATGAAGATCTTTCAAAAAATTATAAATATGTAGTTGTTGATAATGAAGCAGGAATGGAGCATCTCAGCAGGAAGACAACAAGCGAAATTGATTATCTTTTATTTGTTTCCAATTATTCATTAAAGGCATTAAAGACTATTGAAAGACTTTCAGATATGATTGATGAACTGAGGCTCAACGTGGGGAAGAGATACTTAATTGTAAACCAGACCCCCAATGAGATGGAACAGAGTTTTGTTGATGAAATAAATCGAATTGAGATACCTTACCTTGGCAATATTGTTAAGGATGATCTCATTGAAGAATATGATGTAAAGGGGGTTCCCTTAACAGAACTTCCTGACAGTTCAAAAGCTGTTGAAAGCATAGAGAAGATGTTAAAAAATATTATCGAATAATCTGGAGGAAAAAATGTCAGCAAAGATTATTAGTGGTACAGAAGTTGCGAAGGAGATAAGAGAAGAGTTAAAGACAGAAGTAGAAGAGCTAGTTAGTAAACATAGCGTTACACCCGGTCTTGTTACAATCCTTGTTGGAGCAAACCCCGCTTCCATTAGTTATGTAACTGCCAAGGGAAGAACTGCAAAAGAATTGGGATTTAATTCAATTCAAGATGACCAGCCTGATGATATCTCTGAAGAGGATTTATTAAGCCTGGTAGACAAATACAATAAAGATCCAAAAATTCATGGTATTTTAGTACAATTGCCGTTGCCGAAACATATCGATGATAAGAAAGTTTTAAATGCCATTGATCCGGATAAGGACGTAGATGGTTTTCATCCCGTAAATGTGGGACGGCTTATGATAGGTGGTGATGAAGTAAGGTTTTTGCCCTGTACACCAGCAGGAATACAGGAACTAATAGTTCGTACCGGTGTGGAAACCAGTGGTGCTGAAGTAGTAGTTGTGGGCCGTTCAAACATTGTGGGCAAGCCTATTGCTAATATAATGCTGCAAAAAGCGGATGGCGCAAACTCCACAGTTACTATTGTTCATACCCGTACAAAGGATATGGCAGCTCACTGTAAGCGGGCTGATATACTTATTGTTGCAGCCGGAGTACCGGATCTGGTTAAGCCTGAGTGGATAAAGCCGGGGGCCTGTGTGATTGATGTTGGCGTAAATAGGGTAGGAGAAAAACCCAGTAAAAAAGACCCCGGTAAGATGGTTGCTGATTTAAAAGGGGATGTTGATTTTGAAAAGGCAAAGGAGATTGCAGGTTCAATTACCCCGGTTCCAGGGGGAGTAGGCCCTATGACCATCACAATGCTCATGAAAAACACTGTCAGGGCAGCAAAGATGGCAGCAGGAATATAGTTTTTTTCAAAATAAGAATTTTTAAGGAGGAAGAGTATGGAATATAAAACTGTAGAAAAAAAAGATTTCACAGGGAAAAAAGTTAAGGTATTGGATGAAACATATGAACCGGGAATACCTGAGCGTGTAGGTTGTGGTGAAGACCTTGGTTGGAGAGGTATAATGGTAACAAGGGAAGATAAGATTAAGTACCTGAAGTCGGCTGAGAGATACTGGTACAGTGATGATTGGTATGGCAGCGAAAGAAGGAAGTAATTTGTAAATAGTTAGATAAACAATATAAGGAGGAAAATATGGCTTTTGACTTACCAAAAATAGATTATTCTGGCAAAATAAAAGAGGTAACTCTTGGAAGCGGGGACAAGGCGGTAAAAGTAGGTGGCGAGACATCTTACCCATTTTATACCTTTGAGGGCGAAATGCCCAATCCTCCCAGGATAGCGATGGAAGTATATGATTTTGAGCCCGATGATTGGGCAGAGGCTGCAGTTGAGCCTTTCAAGGATGTTCTTGGTGACCCCGTTGCATGGGCAAAGAAATGTATTGATGAGTATGGAGCTGAGATGATATGTCTCCAGTTAAGAAGTATTGACCCAAATGGGCTGAATCGCCCTGCTGAAGAGGCAGCTGAAGTTGCACTTAGTGTAATCAATGCAGTTGATGTACCTGTAATTCTCTGGGGTGTAGCAAGTCATGAAAAGGATACAGAAGTTTTAAGAATAATTGCGGAGAAAAGCGAAGGTAAAAATGTCGTTTTAGGTCCCGTTGAAGAAGCTGACCATAAACAGATTGGTGCAGGTGCCATTGCTTATAAGCATACAGTGGGAGCTTCTTCGCCAATAGATGTTAACCTGGCAAAGCAGCTGAATATTCTTTTGGGGAATCTTGGTGTACCTGATGATAAAATCATTGTTGATCCCACCACAGGTGCCCTGGGTTATGGCCTTGAGTATTCTTACTCTGTAATGGAGAGGGACAGAATGGCTGCATTGACACAGGAAGATGAAAAATTACAGAATCCAATTATATGCAATGTTGGGTTTGAAACATGGAAGACAAAAGAGGCTAAGCTTTCTGAAAAAGATGATCCCAAACTTGGTGATGCTAAACAACGTGGTGTACTGATTGAGTCTGTTACAGCAATGAGCTTACTTGTTGCCGGTGCTGACATTCTCATAATGCGTCACCCGGATTCAGTTAAGCTCATCAGGAAGATGATTTCAGATCTGGCCTCTTGATAATATAATTTAATAACGGAGGAAATAAAATGGCAGATGAAAAAGCTATAAGTGTAGATAAAGCCAGTTTAGAAGCTTATGAAAAAGCAAAAAAAGATGGTGTTGAGACTATTTTTGACAGGGCTGCGGATATGAAGGCATGCCCAATAGGGGCCGTAGGCAGCTGTTGTAAAAACTGTGCCATGGGACCATGCCGTGTTCCAAAGCCAAAAAAGGAGGGCACTCAACAGAAAGTTGGTCTCTGCGGTGCAACCCCGGAAACAATTGCTGCAAGAAACTTTGTTAGAATGATAGCAGCAGGTGCAGCGGCTCACTCTGACCACGGCAGGGGAGTTGCAGAGGTTTTCACTATGGCAGCAAAAGGGGAAATTCCCGGATATGGCATTAAAGATGAACAAAAGCTTTACCAGGTTGCAATAGACCTGGGAGTGGAGATTGAAGGAAGAGAGATAAAGGATATCGCAATTGATGTTGGAGAAAAAGCAATGTCAATGTGGGGCCAGCAGGAAGGTGAACTGGCATTGTTGAATAAAGCTCCTGAAAAAAGGAAGGAGATATGGAGAAAAGAAGGTGTATGGCCCAGGGGTATTGACAGAGAGGTCGTTGAGATAATGCACAGGACCCACATGGGTGTTGACCAGGATTACAAGAGCCTTATGAAGCAGGGAACCAAGGCTGCACTTGCAGATGGATGGGGAGGTTCAATGCTTGGCACTGACCTTCAGGATGTTATGTTCGGAACCCCCGTTCCTGTATACAGTGAGGCAAACCTTGGAGTTCTTGAGGAGGATCAGGTTAATATTATAGTTCATGGGCATGAACCACTTCTGTCGGAAATGGTAGTTGTCGCATCCCGCAGCCCTGAGATGATTAAGATGGCTGAAGATGCAGGCGCTAAGGGGATAAACCTTTCCGGAATGTGCTGCACGGCAAATGAAGTACTCATGAGATGGGGAATTCCTATTTCCGGTAACTTTCTTCAGCAGGAACTTGCTATAATAACCGGTGCTGTTGATTCAATGGTAGTTGATGTGCAGTGTATCATGCAGTCTCTTGTAAATGTTGCAAGCTGTTACCATACAAAAATCATCACAACTAATCCTAAAGCTGATATAACCGGTTCTACACGAATCGAGTTTGATGAGCATGATGCTTTAAAATCAGCTAAGGAGATTGTGAAAGCAAGTATTGAAAACTTTAAAAATAGAAAGGGTGAAGTTATTATCCCTGATTATAAAAATCCAATGGTTGCAGGATTTAGCCATGAGACAATAAATTATCTTCTTGGTGGAACTTTCAGAGCATCATATAAGCCATTAAATGATAATATAATAAATGGCCGAATTAGAGGTATTGCCGGAGTTGTGGGGTGTAATAATGCGCGTGTTACCAGTGACAATGACCACCTTGTTCTTATTAAAGAGCTTATAAAGAATGATGTAATAGTCCTGGCTACAGGCTGTAGTGCAATTACAGCAGCTAAGGATGGTCTCCTTACTCCGGAAGCAGCACTAGAGTATGCAGGTGACGGCCTCAGGGAGGTTTGTGAAACTGTAGGTATTCCGCCCGTTCTTCACATGGGTTCATGTGTGGATAACTCCAGGATCCTCATGGCAGCTACTGCTGTTGTTAAGGAAGGGGGACTGGGTGATGATATTGCTCAGCTTCCTGCAGCAGGTGCCGCTCCCGAATGGATGAGCGAAAAGGCCATTGCCATTGGACAGTATTTTGTTGCTTCAGGTGTATATACACTCTTTGGTGGAAGCGATACATTCCCTATATTCGGGAGTGATGAGTTTACCAATTATCTTTTTAAAGATATTGAAGATGTATATGGCGGTATGTGGGATTTTGTTAATGATCCAAAAGAAATGGCAAAGAAAATGATTGCACGTATAGATGAAGCACGTAAGAACCTTGGCATTGACAAAGCAAGAGAGCGTGTTCTATTTGATATGGAAAGTCGTCGAGACTTGGCATAGATTAAATGACTATAATTTTTAATACAGGAGGAATAAAGTGTCAAAGATAATAGCATCAGCAGCAATTAGGGGCGCCCACAAGATTGTAGGGAATGCCGATAAAATAATAAAAGAGGCCATAGATAAGTTTGGGCCTAACCAGGAAGTTGCATTTCCAAATACTGCATACTATCTTCCAATAATCTATGGAATGACAGGAGAGAAGGTTGAAAAGCTTTCTGACATGGAAAAGATTATGAAAGTTACCAACAGGCTTTTGCCTCCGCCTGTTATGGAAAAATATAATCTGCCCTATCTGGGGCCGGTTTTGGATGCTGGAATGGCAACATTCTTTGCAGAGGAAATGACTGAGGCAATAAAATATATTGAAAATCCCAATGTTTATGTCCAGGGAGAAGATCCCACAGATGATAATATCTGGCTTGGTGCCGCCGATGACGTAATTATGAGAAAACGGGGTGTTGAGTTCGTTGATGGGACCGCACCTGGATTTGCGGCAATGCTGGGAGCACCGGAAGATCCTGCAGTGGCAGCTAAGATTGCACTGGAACTTCAGGAAAAGAACCTCTATGTTTTTATGGGTGCAGATACTGAAGGCAGAAAAATGTCTGAGCAGCTGGTTAAGGAGGGTGTTCAGGTTGGTTGGCCGACACGTCTTGTTTCTTTTGGGCCCGATGTGAGTGCTGCAGTCTTTGCAATCGGTTTTGCAACAAGGGCAGCAATGTCATTTGGCGGTATTGACGCAGGTGATTACAGAAAAATCCTCATTTACAACAAAGACAGGGTATTTGCCTTTGCAATAACATTTGGTTTTGTCAGTGATGAATGGTATGCAAATGGAGCCGGTTGTATCAACTATGGATTTCCCATTATTGCAGATTCACCCATTCCTGAAATATTGCCAACAGGTGTATGTACCTATGAGCATGTTGTTGCCAATATACCTTATGAAGAAATTGTACAGAAGGCCGTTGAAGTGAGGGGACTCAAGGTGCAGGTTGCCGAGGTTCCCGTACCTGTTTCATACGGACCTGCCTTTGAAGGAGAGCGTGTACGTGGAGATGATATCTATTTTGAGGCCGGTGGCGGAAGAACGGCCGCGGTTGAATTGGTTGTATCGGCAGAACTGGATGATATAACTGATGGCAAGGTTGAGGTTGTGGGTAAAGACCTTGATGAACTGGAACCGGGAACTAAACTTCCCCTTGCAATATATGCACAGGTGGCGGGTAGAAAAATGCAGTCAGATTTTGAACCTATTCTTGAAAGACAGATTCACCACTTGATTAACTATGCACAGGGCGTTATGCATATAGGTCAGCGTGATATTGCCTGGGTCCGTGTGGGCAAACAGGCAGTGGAAAAAGGATTCAAGCTATCCCACCTTGGTGATATTCTGCATGCGAAATTCCACCAGGATTTTGGAACGATTTTCGATAAGGTCCAGGTGACAATCTATACAGATGAAGATAAAGTAAATGAAATGCTTGAGAAGGCTCGGGATATTTACCATATAAGGGATGACCGTATAGCCGGCATGACCGATGAAACAACTGATCCGTTTTATTCGTGCACTCTATGCCAGTCATTTGCTCCTAACCATGTATGTGTTGTAACTCCCGAAAGAACCGGTTTATGCGGTGCATATAACTGGCTTGACTGTAAGGCTTCATTTGAGATTAATCCGACAGGTCCAAACCAGCCCGTTCCCAAGGGAGATGCAATTGATGAAAGATATGGCCAGTATACAGGTATTGATGAATTCGTTAACAAAGCCTCAAGAGGTAATGTGCCAACAGCTGATGCTTATAGCATAATGAGGAATCCCATGACGTCATGCGGTTGCTTTGAGTGCATAGCTGCTATCCTTCCTTCCTGTAACGGTATTATGACTGTTGATAGAGATACTTCAGCAATGACACCTTCGGGAATGAAGTTTACCACGCTTGCCGGAACTGTTGGTGGTGGAAACGTAACACCTGGTTTTCTTGGTCACAGTAAGTATTATATTACAAGTAAGAAGTTCATAAGCGCTGAGGGTGGTCTGAAACGTTTGGTTTGGATGCCTAAACAGCTAAAGGAAGAGATCAGGGAGAGATTTGAAAAGCGGGCAGAAGAAGAAGGTGTTCCCGGTCTCCTTGATATGATTGCTGATGAAACAGTAGCAAGTACTGAAGAGGAAGTACTTGCATATATTACAGAAAAGGGCCATCCGGCAATAACGATGGATTCAATTTTCTAGTGATATATATTTTTTAGTAATATATATTTGCCCTCTCCCGCATATCCCCCCGGGGAGAGGGCAGTTAACAAAGAAAAAAAACGGGGATGGAAATTTAGAAATTATTTTGAATAAAGATTATAAAAAGGAGATTAGAGATGGCACTTACAGGTATTGAGATTTATAAGATGCTTCCACAGACTAACTGTAAAGATTGTGGTGTACCCACTTGCCTTGCCTTTGCAATGAAGCTTGCTGCCGGTCAGGCGGAGCTTGATGCATGTCCTCATGTTTCTGATGAAGCAAGGGAAAAACTGGATACTGCTTCAGCACCCCCGGTTTTACCTGTTACAATTGGAACGGGTGAAGCAGCTTTTAAAGCAGGAGCGGAAACAGTCCTTTTCAGACACGAGAAAACTTTTGTCAACCAAACAGGTATAGCTGTTCTGGTTACTGATAAGATGAGCGATGGTGATGTTGACAAGAACTTAAAAGATTTTAATGATCTTCAGTATGACAGGGTTGGATTGACATTAAAGGCTGACCTGGTTGCGGTTAAATCCGAGACAGGTGATGCCGGTGCTTTTGAAAAACTGGTTAACAAGGTTAAGGATTCAGCCGGCACAATGATTTTAATGAGTGATAGTGTTGATGTTCTTAAAGCAGGTGTTGCAGCAGCGGCTGATAAAAAGCCACTTATTTATGCGGCAACAAAAGATAATGTTGAAGATGTTGGAAATCTAGCCAAGGAAAACAAATGTCCAGTAGTTGCAAAGGGTAACGGTTATGACGAGGTTATTGAGCTTACAACAAAACTTACAGAAATGGGTTTGAAAGAGATCGTAATAGATACCGGTTCAAGGGAAATGAAAAAAGTTTTCGAAGAGAACATCATGATCCGGCGTGCCGCGATAAAAAAGACATTCAGGCCGCTGGGATTCCCTGTTATTAACTTCCCGTGTGATATGACTGATGATTCCATGGAAGAGGTTTTGATCGCATCAACTTTAATTGCCAAGTATTCAGGTATAGTGGTAATGTCTAATATTGAAGGGCATAACTTATTCCCACTGTTGGTTCAGAGGATGAATATATATACGGATCCTCAAAGGCCAATGGCTACAGAGCAGGGAATCTACGAGATTGGTAATCCCGATGAAAATTCTCCTGTTCTTATTACAACAAACTTTTCACTTACATACTTTATTGTATCGGGTGAGATAGAAGGAAGCAGGGTGCCAACCTGGTTAGTGGTAATGGATACTGAAGGCCTTTCAGTTTTAACTGCATGGGCAGCTGGTAAATTTGTTGCTGATGCAATTGGCCCTTTTGTAAAGAAATGCGGCATTGCAGACAAGGTTAAGCACAAGGACCTGATTATACCCGGTTATTCCGCATCAATAAGCGGTGAACTTGAAGAGGAACTTCCCGATTGGAACATTATCATTGGGCCAAGGGAAGCAGCTCACATACCGGCTTTCTTGAAGGAGAAAAGTAAGTAGATTTAGTGTTATATTATTTTTAATTAATTTAGCATCTAAGTATTAACGTTTGAATAAAAACATACCAATAAATTTTGTATTTTAAAATTAATAGCACGGGTATGGGGATATCAGTCCTTTCAAAATAGAGAATAAGCCCTGTTAAATTTAAAAAGTAATTTAAATGCAAAATGTGTAAATTTTGAAAGTAAGGAGAATTATCTATGAGTAATTTAATTCGAATTGGTGAAAATCTTAATGTAATGTCAAAAGTTTTAGGCCCTGCGATGAAAGAGCGGAATGCAGGCCCCATCCAGGAAATGGCAAAGTCAGAAGCAGATAAAGGAGTTGATTATATCGACTTAAATATCGGACCGGCTCGCAAGGGCGGTGATGAGCTTATGGATTGGCTGGTTAATGTTGTGCAGGAAGTAACGGACAAGCCCTTAGCCCTTGACACAACTAACATGGAAGCCATGGAAGCGGGACTCAAGGCATGCAAAAAGGGAAATGCCCTTATAAATTCAGTTTCATTGCAGACATCAAGGATCGATAAGGGCCTTGAGCTTGCAGCAAAGTATGAGGCTGATGTCATTGCACTTCTCTGGAGTGATGATGGAATGCCCAGGGATGCAAATGAGCGGGCAATGCATATAGTGGATTTTATGACAAAGGCTGCCGAGCATGGCATACCAAATGAAAAGATGTGGTTTGATCCTATTGTCTCTCCATTAAGTGTGGAAGTAAATCAGGTAAAAGCATGTGTTGAATGCATGGGTATGTTAAAGGATATAGCACCCGGTTCGAAATCAACATGCGGGCTTTCAAATGTATCAAATGGTGTACCTGAAGAACTGAGACCATGGCTTAATATCACCTATCTTATTATGCTTATAAAAAATGGCCTCTATTCTGCAATTGTAGATGCATTCGATGATGAGTTAAAAGCTTTTGTCAGTGGCGGGAAGGATGATATTGTGAATCTAATCCATAAGATGGTAGATGGTGAAAAGGTTGACATGAATTCACTGGATGACACTCAAAAGAAATATGCAAAGACAGTAAAAGTTTTAACCGGAGAGAATCTATTTTCTGATTCTTGGCTTGAGGTATAAATACAGGTTTTTGGTTCGGGGTATCGGGTTTTGAGTTAATATTTTTTTATTAATTTGGGGCTTGATACCCGGAATAGTTAACATTGTTGATTTGAAATACAGTTAACCTCAGATTTATTTCGTAATTTTGCTCAATTAAGTTCCTGTTATCATTGAAAAATATTTTGATTGGGAACCTGAAACACTAAACTCGTAACCAATTTGTTGGGGGAGAACATGTACGAATTTGTTCGTGGACCAATGATGTGGATTTCTTTTATCCTGTTTATCATTGGGCTTCTATATCAGGTAATACAAATAATAAAAATAACCCGGAAAAGAGATAATAATTATTATACCACCGTTGATAAAAAAAAATCTAGCAGTATAGTGGCAAATTTTTTTAAATTCAGTTGGCTAATAAGGGGTATTAAGAAATTACCAGCTTCAATAAAAAGTTCAGTTTTAAGTACAAATCCCTTTGTTACGGTACTTTCCGTTATTTTCCACCTGGGTATTATTATAACACCGATTTTTGTATTGGGCCATAATATACTTATATTTGAATCATTCAGGTTTAAGATTGGCACATTGCCCGAAGTTGTAACTGATATAATGACTGTTGTATTTCTTGTTAGTGCGCTCATGATTTTAATCCGCAGGATCTTTTCAAGAAAAGTGAGGGCAGTTTCTTCCATATATGATTATATTGTTTTATTTATTACAATTGGTCCCTTTCTCACTGGCTTTCTTGCCTATCATCAATTAGTGAATTATAGAAATGTCATGATAGCCCATATGATTTTAGGGCAGATTATGTTTATTGCGGCAGGATGGTCAAAGTTAAGCCATATGATATTTTTCTTTTTTGTACGTTTTTTTGTAGGCAGTGAATACAGTTTAGGGGCAGGAAGAAGAAGATGGCAGTAGAAACTATGTCAAAAGAAATGGTGATGATATGAGTAATGAAGAAAGAAAACAGGTAGATGTTAAACAAATAAAAAATATGCTGAAGCAAAAGAAAAGGATGAAGCTGTTTTTGTCTGTTTGTGCATCATGCGGATTTTGTGCAGACAGCTGTTTTCTATACCGGAATAAGAAGGACCCCAGGTTTATGCCTTCATACAAGGCAATAAACTCCCTTGGAAGAATGTTCAAAAAAAGGGGTAAACTCAAACATTCCGATCTTGTAGAGATTAAGGACCATGTGTGGGGTAATTGTGTTATGTGCCGCAGGTGTTATTGTCCCTTCGGGATTGATATTTCCGGAATGATATCATGGGCAAGGACAATATGCAGGACCCAGGGTGTTTGTGAGAGATATGATCTTGATGCTATGGGAGTGGGAGAAGAGGAAGAAGCTGCTAAGGAGTAGATTTTATGAAGAGACCTTTTGACATAATAATTTTAGTTAATATCATAATCGTTGTTACTCTATCGATAGTATTTGCACAATCTCATGTTATTATTTTAAATAATGAAAATATTTTTATTGAAAAGCAGCGTTCCCCGGTATCATTTCCGCATAAAAAACATATGGACAGTGTTGACTGCAGAGATTGCCACCACCTTTATCAGGATGGTAAGAATGTCATAAAAGTTTCTGAATTAAAGCCCGGTGATCCCATGGTAAAATGCTCAAACTGTCATGGAGCAGAGGACGTTGGTAATAGTTACAATCTTATGGATGCATTTCACATTCAGTGCATCGAGTGTCACAGAAAAAATAATCAGGAAGGCCTGAAAACAGGCCCAATGCTTTGCGGGGAATGTCATCCCAGGAATTAGACAGGTTATATTTTTGGAGGTTTAAATGGTAATTGCAAAGATTAAACCATTAGAAGAAATTTATGAAATGATTAAGGATAAAAAGAAAATCCTTAATGTCGGTTGCGCAGGATGTACTGCCCTTTGTCTTGCCGGAGGCCAGAGAGAGGTTGATGCGCTTAATGTGCAGATCAAGAAGCTTTCTAAAGAGAATGGACAGGATATCCAGGTGGATGGTTATACTGTTGAGCGTCAATGTGAAATGGAATTTATTGAAGAATTAGATCCCATGGAACGGGATTATGATGTCATAATATCAATGGCCTGTGGAGCCGGTGTTCAGTTTGTTGCTGAAAAATTTACTGAGAAGCCCGTATTCCCAACTTTAAACACCTCTTTTGTTGGTGTTAATAAGGATATTGGCTGGTATGAGGAGAAATGCAGGTCCTGTGGGGACTGCCAGCTTGCTTATACAGGCGGTATATGCCCTGTAACAAGGTGCGCAAAAAGTATTTTTAATGGTCCATGCGGCGGAACACAGGATGGGAAATGTGAGGTTAGCAAAGATATCCTCTGTGCATGGAATTCAATCTATGAAAGATTAAAAGATCAGGACAGGCTGGATAATATCAGTAAGATGAAGCCAATAATGAAATGGGTAAACCAGATCCAGGGGACCTATGTTAAAGATGAATATAAGGATAGATATACTAATAAATAGATACTAAAACCTTCTTCAGGAGTAAGATGAATTATGAAATCAGGAAGCAATTTAGAAAAATTATTTAATAAAGGAGAATTTGTTCTAACTGGAGAGTTAGGGCCTCCCAAGGGAAATGCCACGGATGTAATTAAAGAAAAAGCATCTCTGCTGAAGGGATATGTAGATGCAGTAAATATAACAGATAACCAGACTGCAGTTGTGAGGATGTCAAGTATTGGCGCTGGAGCGCTTGTGCTTAAGGAAGGGTTGGAGCCAATTATTCAGATGGTTTGCAGGGACAGGAATCGCATTGCCATGCAGAGTGATATTCTTGGGGCAAGTGGCTTAGGTTTAAAGAATTTACTTTGTCTCAGCGGGGACCACCAGGCATTTGGTAACCAGGTGTATTCTAAAAATGTGTATGATATCGATTCAATTCAGCTTCTTCACACTGTTAAAAGAATGAGGGATGATAATAAGATACTCGATGTTGAAGAAGAGATGGAGGGGGATGTTAAATTATTTATTGGGGCTGCTGCCAATCCATTCGCCGAGCCCTTTGAATTCAGGCCCTACCGTTTAAAGAAAAAGGTTGATGCAGGTGTTGATTTTATTCAAACCCAGTGCATATATGACATGAAAATTTTTAAGGAGTATATGAAAAAAGTTTGTGACCTTGGGCTTCATGAAAAATGTAAAATACTTGCGGGAGTAACCCCATTAAAGTCTGGTGGTATGACACGTTATATGGCCAATAATGTTGCCGGTATAATTATACCTGATGATATTATTTCGCGAATGGCTGGTGCACCAAAAGGTAAGGGAGCTGAAGAGGGTATAAAAATTTGTTGTGAACAAATACAGGAACTTCGCGAGATTGAAGGTGTTGCGGGGATTCACCTAATGGCGATAGAATGGGAACACCGTGTGGCAGAAATAACTGAACGTGCAGGACTTTTGCCAAGGCCCACTGTTGATTGATGTAAGTACTGATATTTTTATTCTCTTTGCTTCTATGTCTATACGGCAATAATACCGGGATAGAATGAATAATGTCTTCGATAAATGACAATCCAGCAATAATTAAAGTAATCGAACAGGATAACTATGTACATGCCTTTAATGAGGCGTCAAAAAATATATCTGTAATAGACCTTGAGGAGCCGTGTAGTAAATATGGTACCAATTACATTAAAGAGGGTAGTGTTGTTTTCGGCTCAAATATATCTGAATACTTGACATCAGAGGATGTTGCTGTGGGAATAATAAAAAAAATATCTCTTTAAAGAAATAGTGAAAACAATTATAAATATATTAATACTCTCTGTGAGAAACCAATTGGGAGAGGAGGTAATATGAAACTTGCGGTAACAGGAAAGGGAGGAGTTGGTAAAACGACAATTTCCGCTCTTTTAATTCAGCATTTCGCGGGAAAAGGAAGAAATGTTATTGCAGTTGATGCAGATCCAGATGCAAACCTTTCTTCTGCCCTTGGGTTTGAAGGTGCCCATAGTATAGTTCCCATTGCGGAGATGGAAAAACTCATTGAGGAAAGAACCGGAGCTAAACCCGGTGATTCCGGGTCATTTTTTAAGATAAATCCAAAAGTTGACGATCTTCCGGAAAAGCTTTCCTTTGTAAAGGATAACATCAGGCTTATGGTGATGGGAAAGGGCCCCAAGAGCGGAGGATGTTATTGCCCGGAGAGCGCGCTTTTAAAATCACTTATTAGTCACCTGGTTTTTTATGAAGATGATGTTGTAGTTATGGATATGGAAGCGGGGATAGAACATCTGGGCAGGGGAACGGCCAGTGCCGTTGATGTTTTCATTATAGTCGTTGAACCTGGTAAGAGGAGCCTTGAGACGGCCGAGAGCATCAGGAAACTAGCAAGCCAACTGGGTATTAAGAAAGTAGTTGTCGTGGGTAATAAAATTAGAGGTGAAAAGGACGAAGTGTTTATAAAAGAAAATATTCCATGGGCTGATTTGATTGGATTTATACCCTATGACCAAAATTTTATTGATGCAGATATTAAGGGGGGATTTGCTGCCAATGAATTTTCAGACAAGATTGAAAATATAATCGCAAACATTAATTGACATGTTAAATACTTTTTAGCATTTCGCATGACTTATTAAAAAGTAGAATTTTATTTTGTTGATTTATTATAGCCTGCGTATATAAGTACCTTCATCATTTATATTAAAGTAAAATGTGTTAAATAAGATATATTAATATTTAGGATAATCATAATGTTCCCAGTTCATCTTAACCTTGGCTTTACAGTTCTCTATTTCTACGAGGGTCTGTATTTTGCCATATCAGTTATAATAGGATATTCGTGGTCAAAGCGCCGAGTTACCAGTTATTATGATTCAATTCAGTATGAAAATTTTATTTTCTGGATCGTTGTTGGTTTAATAATTGGCGGCCGCATATCTCATTTTGTTTTTTGGGAAAATAATGTGTTTTTGGATAATCCCCTGGAAATATTTAAGTTCTGGCAGGGTGGGATTAGTGTTATTGGCGGAATAATCGGTGGGATTACTGCTGCAATTGTTTACTGCCGTTTAAAAAAGTTTGATTTTTGGTATGTATTTGCACTTGCATCTCCGGCATTACTGCTGGCACAGGGAGTCGGCAGGATTGGTTGTTTTTTAAATGGGGATGCCTTTGGAATTAATACAAATATGCCCTGGGGGATAAAACTTCCAAAATTTGGAATGATGCTGCCCTCATTTGAAACAATAAGAGATTTACCCAGTTATGCCTGGTCATGGTCATTTCAGAGAGGATTGGTCGATTTAAATTCACAGTTCAGCGTTCCACTCCATCCTGCTCAACTGTACGAAGCAGCGGGTGATTTCTTTTTAATGACTGTTATCCTATTGATTTTGAAGTTAAAAATTGATAAGGACAGACTGTATAGGTTTATTTTTTTTGTATATGTACTGTTTTATTCAACCCTGAGGTTTATTATTGAGTTCTTTAGGGCAGACCGAAAAGGAATATCCAGTTATGGATTAAGTGACTTACAGTTTTTTCTAGGAATAATTTCATTCGTCTCAATTATATTTATTATATATGTTATATTTATTAAAAACAGAAAAACCAGGGAATTATAAAGTAGTAAAGGACTATGCAGATAATTTCTTCTTGAAAAAAAAATTTATCTATTTAAGTTTGAACTTATTATGAAAACTTGTAAACTATGTATATTAATACCATGTTATAATGAAGAGGAGATTATTAAATATTCTTCGGGAAAATTATTTAAAATATTAACCAGTTTAGTATCCAAAAAGAAAATATTGAAATCCAGTTATTTATGTTTTGTTGATGATGGCAGTATTGATAAAACATGGGAACTAATTAAAGAAATTGGCAAAAAAAATAAGTCTATCAAAGGACTTAAGTTGTCCAGAAATTATGGACATCAAAGTGCTCTATTGGCTGGCCTGCTAACACAAAAAGATAAATCTGATTGTGTTATAACCATAGATGCAGATTTGCAGGATGATGTTAGTGTCATAGAGGACATGATTGATGAGTACTATAAAGGGAATTCCATTGTGTATGGTATTCGAAAGAGCAGAGATGTTGATAGTGTGTTTAAGAGATTTACGGCCCAATTTTTTTATAAATTATTGAATTTTCTAAAAGTTAAAACTGTGTATAATCATGCGGATTTCAGGTTAACAGATAAAAAAATCTTAAATGAACTATCAAAATTTAACGAAGTAAACTTATATTTGAGAGGATTGTTTCCATTGATAGGTTTGAAATCCTCATCGGTATACTATGAGAGAAAAAAAAGGA
The DNA here is from genome assembly GCA_042569985.1 of Spirochaetota bacterium. Lineage (GTDB taxonomy): Bacteria > Spirochaetota > UBA4802 > UBA4802 > UBA5550 > JBHPHB01. The sequence goes on from JBHPHB010000033.1 coordinate 18,117, forward strand.
CTGCCGGCATAACGAAATATCCTTTTAGAAAAATGCTGTTATTTGCATGGGATGGTATAACTTCGTTTAGTTTTTCACCGATGAGGTTGATTTTATTATTAGGTGTTTTTATTTTTATTATATCCTCATCATTTGGATTATGGGCGATAATATTATTAATTATCGGAAAATCTATACCTGGTTGGGCGTCAACAGTTATTCCCATCTATTTTTTTGGGGGTCTTCAATTGATGTGTATAGGGATTTTGGGTGAATATATTGGTAAAATATATGCAGAAACAAAATCGAGGCCTCGTTATATTATTGACGAAGAAGTCTGAGTTTACGTTTAATAATGAAAAAAAATATAGAGAAAATTGAAGAGAAATTTCACGATGAATGGTCTGAGAAGATTGATGTTGATAAACTTCATATAGATGATTTTTTTGAAGCATGCACTGCTCCGGAAAATAGATATATTATTGATAAAATTGGTAATTTGAAAGGCAAGAAGTTATTAGAACTTGGCTGTGGAGCAGGTGAGGCATCAGTTTATTTGGCAAAAAAGGGAGCAGATGTTACAGCGACGGATTTGTCAGGTGGCATGCTTCGGGTTGTTGAAAAACTTGCAAGTAGAAATAAAGTAAAAGTTAAAACAAAAAAATGCCCTTCGTATAAATTGGATTTCCCGGACAATTATTTTGATGTCGTTTATGCGGCAAATTTACTTCACCATGTAGATATTGAAAATACAATTAAAGAAGTTAACCGTGTGTTAAAAAATAAGGGAATTTTTGCCTCATGGGACCCAATTTCTCATAACCCCATAATAAATATTTACAGAAGGATTGCTTCGGAAGTAAGAACAGAAGATGAACACCCCCTGAAAATGAAGGATTTGAAAATATTTAAAAAATATTTCAATATTGAATATGAAACAACCTGGTTTTTTACATTGTGGATTTTCATTAAATTTTACTTTTTTGATAAAATTGATCCCAACAAGGAAAGATATTGGAAAAAAATTATTATTGAGCATAAGTTGATTGAAAAAACCTATGTAAGGTTAAAAAAAATTGATGATTATTTCTTAAAGATATTCCCGTTTCTAAAAAGATTTTGCTGGAATATAGCAATAATCTCTTATAAAAAACAGATATAATGTATGTTTCATCGGATAATTATCATAGCGAGGAACACCCATGGCATACTGACATGGACCAGTATTTGAGTGAGATTTGGAATTATGAGTATAACGGTAATGTTTACGCGGTTTTGTATGAGATAAACATTAAATGATTGTTCACATTATTTTATTGAGAGATTTGGATTGATAATATCCCTTTGGTTTTATTCAATCCCCTGTAAAATTTATAACTAATTCCTTCAGTCATATGTCGATGGAGTTGATTTTCCTTAAGCCGATTATGGAGTTGGATACATATATTTCATCTGCATTTTTCAGATCTTCTAAAGTTAATTCTTTTTCTTTAACTTCTTTTTTGCTAATTAAAGTTTGACGAATCGTGCCATTAAGCAGACCGCTTTCAACAGGAGGTGTATATAGTTGTCCGTTTTTCTGTAAATAAATATTCGTAATGGCACCCTCTGTGATATGGCCATGGGTATTAAAAAAAATGACATCAAAAAATCCATGCTCCCTTGCACTTTCAAGTTCTTTGTTATACATTTCCCTGTTAGTAGTTTTGTGGAATAGAAAAATATTATTGCTATCTGTCCTGGTTGATGATAATTTTAATTTTATGTTGTCCCAGGTATTTATGATATTAGTTTCACCTACAATGACTTCACCTGATTTGTCAACGAGGACCCTTATTTTATATTTTCTGCCGCTAAGTTTTGGTAATAACTTGTTTAGGGCTACCATGATATTATTTTCATCATATTTATAGCTGAAATATTCAGCAGATTCTCTCATCCTTTTTAAATGCAAATCAAGGTGTTCGAAATTTTTATGAAACAATATTGTTTCAAGTAATGAAAAATCATTTATATTTTTTTGGGCCAGGAATTTACCTTTTAACTTGCATT
>JBHPHB010000034.1:0-19915 GCA_042569985.1 Spirochaetota bacterium
TCTATTGATTTAGCCGAAAAGATTGGATTATCAATCTCAACATCATATATGGAACCGCACTTACTGCACTTAAAATGTGCATGGTGCATCATATCTGCATCAAATCTCACTTCATTCTCTTCAATAGTGATCGCCTGTACAATATCATTATCATAAAATGTTCTAAGGGTATTGTATATTGTTGTTTTAGATAAGGTGGGAATATCACCGGAAATATCTTTATAAATCATATCAGCGGTGGGATGATTTTTTTTTGCTGCCAAATATTCATAGATTTTTATACGGTGGAGAGAGGGCTTTACACCCTTTTCAGAAAGAATATCAGAGATCTGTAATGATTCCATATTAGTACACCTTTAAGATTTATAACAAATATAAAATAAATATAACATTAAGTATAATTAAAAGCAAGGTTTTTTTTTCAATTATAAAAAATTATGAAGGGGAATGTAAAAAAACCTATTGAATAACTCCCTCAACTTTCCTTGTTATTTCATCAAGCTCTTCTTCGTCTGGTATAAACTGAACGGTAATCTTGTCGAGAAGCTCGAATTTACACGATTCAAAGACATCGCATATATCATTGACGCTGCCCTGGGCCCAGCCGTAAGAACCAAAGGCAATTGCTTTCCTGTTTTGGGGTGCCAACCCCTTTAAGTACGTAAGGAAAGCAGAAACCGTGGGCAGCATATTCTTATTCAAAGTGGGTGAGCCGATACAGATATATTCTGCCGATAATACTTCAGTCATAATATCAGAAATATGGTTGGACTTGAGATTCAGCATTCTCGTTGCCACTCCCCTGTTTTCAAAGGCCCTTTGAATGGCATAAGCAATTTTACCAGTTGAGTTCCACATGGTATCATAGATAATTAATGCTTTGTTATCAGTTTTATTATTTGACCACTTTTGATAATTCTCCATGAGGATATCCAGATTTTTCCTCCAAATAATCCCATGGCTGGGAGCAATAATTTCTATGTCCAGCGGTCCTGCATCTTCAAGAGCTTTCCTTACCTGTTTAGAGTATGGTAAAACAATGTTGGCATAATATTTTTTTGCTTCCTCAATTATGATCTCAATATTGTTATCATCAAACCTTTCCGAGCTTGCATAGTGCTGTCCAAAGGCATCATTAGAAAAAAGTAATTTGTCATAACCTGAATAGGTTACCATGTTATCAGGCCAGTGCACCATGGGGGTCTGGACAAAGGCCAGGTCCCTTTTACCGATATTTATGCTATCACCGGTCTTAACAACCTTAAATTTCCAATCCTCTTTAAAATGCCTCTTTAAGCCCTTTTCCCCGTGGGGGGATGTTACTATTTCCACATTTTTTGCAATCTTTTTAATTAAAGGCAGGCTGCCGGAATGATCCATTTCAACATGGTTAGAAATTATTGTATCAATCTTTGAGGGATCAACAACCTTGGAAATTCTCTCTATCATTTCATCGAAAAGATAATGTTTAACCGTATCGATTAAAGTTATCTTTTCATCAATTATCAAATATGAGTTATAAGTAGAACCTTTCTGGGTAATGTAACCATGAAAATCCCTAAGGTCCCAATCAATACCGCCAACCCAATAGACATCATCTGTTATTTTTACAGGATCCATTTTTTCTCCTTTGCCCAAAAATTTTACTATAAACTTATTTTTCTGCTAATTTCTTCCATATCAACTATGGGAAGTTTAACCTTACCCTTACCTGTAACAATGTCTACTAACTTTTGGGGGGCAATTCTGTAACGCAGTTTAACGGTTACGTTAACTGTACTATATTTTCCCTTTGGCAGTTTTACGGTTTCAGTTAACGACTTTTGAGGAAGTATTCTCCTGTCCTTTAGTATTTCTTTTGCCTTCGCAATATTACTGACAACTTTTCCATTACCGTCACCAAAAACCGTGTTATATATAATCGCATTCCCCGGAATATATCCATTTTTATCCAACTGACCCGAAGAAAACAATACTTTTCCCCTTTTATCTTTTATAATAATATCCAGCCACATTTGACGAACATTTGTCAGCCCCGTAGGAAGCTTATGGCCTGCACCGATATTCTTTACAGTGATGAGGACTTTCCCGTCTTTTCCCGTAACCAGAAGCTCTGCAGCATTTCTTAACCTGTTAATTGACATTTTAGACTTCACCTTATCATTAGAAAGTAACGGGATAAAACTGTTTCCACCAACAAAATAATGAGTAAAAATATGTTTCCTGTCCGGTCCCCCAATAGAAGCTTTTCCCGGATTTTTTGGACGTGCCGTTGAACCCGTGGCAGCTATACCAGGCCTCTGATACATATGACATCCCTGACAGACTACTCGTTTTTTAGGATCTTTAGAATTATAAGGCCCATTTTGCCATTCCTCGTAGGTTGTTTCAAGCTTTGTATTAAATACAACATGGTTTACGTTATGGCAGGTACCACATATCTTTGAGCTGGTATGAAATTCTGAATATACAGATTCGTGAAAAGACGATTTTGAATCCCTGAAAGGACCCCTTTTCGTTCCGGGGTCCTCTTCTCCATCACCCGGCGACAGCCTAAGATCATTATTGCTCATTCTCTTTGCACCTGTTGCAGAATGACAATAGTCACACTGGATTCCCTTACGGGCAATTTCAGGAATTTTACCCTTATCTTCTGAAACTTTCATCGGAAAACCAGAAATAACACCCACTGGGATATGGCACTTAACACAGGATTCTGCTTCTTTAATTTCATCTTTGTTCGTTAATCCCTTAAGAAGAAACTTTGTCACTTTTTGATATACAATATCACCGTGTGCCAGATTATGCATGGAATTTTTCCATTGACTGTATATTTCTTCATGACAACCGCCACAGGTTTTAGGCGCAATGAACCTGGAGAGTTTAAAATGCTGCTTTGAACATTTTGCATAAAGAAGAAAAGCAAATACAATTGCGATAATGGATAAAATATAGACGGCCCATTTTTTGGTCATTTTTTAACTCCAATTTGTAATTATTATAACGTGCATTGTAACAATTACAAATATACAATTAGTCCATGCGTGTCAAGAAAAATTGATTCTCAAAAATAAATATTGCAGAATTCAGGAAATTTTCATGATAGCCGACTCAAAGCATTTATCAATATCATTAGACAGTTCCAGCACTCTTTTTAAATCAGAGGCAACCTCATTTAATCCGGCTCTTTCCGCTTCTTCAATCCATTTCCCAAGATCACTTATATGATCATCATTATGCTTTCTCAAATGAGGCAAAAGCACTTTTAACTTATCTATTCCTTCTCCATGGTGATGGTCTGCCATTTTACTCTCCCGTACTTCTAAGTATTACGTAATTTTCCATTGAGTTAACCTCGCCTATGATATATCCTTCAAGGACCTCCGAACTACCAAGGAGAGTATTAATTTCAACCTTACCGTCAATGATATTCACACTGGTAACCTCATCAACTACAAGGCTGTCATCATCCCTCTTTGAATCATAAACCTTTGAAAGACACATAAAACCTCCCCAAATTTTAAATTTTAAGTTATTTCTTTGCCTTATGCAATTTTGATGTACTCATTTGTTATTTATTATTCTTTAAAGTCAAGAAAAACTACAATAAAAAATACTTGATGTTTTACTATGTTAGTTATATGATGTAAATAATAGTTACTATTACTAAATCATTGTAGGATAAAATAAATTGAGCAAAGATTTTGAATTTACCACTGTAGAAGGTGACAATAATACAGCCGAAATAACAATCTACGCATTATCGACATGCGCTTTCTGCAAACGGGCCTTTAAATTTCTCATGGAAAACTCAATAAAATTTCGTTATATTTGTTGACCAAATACCGGTGGAAACAAAAAAAGAATTAAAGGCTGATTTGAGTGAAAAATGGAAGACCCATTTCGGGTTCCCCTTCGTTATAATCAACGATGAAAAGTTTCTTAAAGGCTTTATCGAAAATGAGTGGAAAGAGGAATTTTTAATTGATTGAAATATGATTTTTCAATTAAATTATCCGGAATAACATAAATGACAATTAAAAAGAAAAACGAAGAAGAAACTCTCAACTTTGTCACCATGGTGGCACAGAAAAATGACTGGCAATTGAATCCAGATAAAGAATTTTTTGACATGCTTATCGTTGGACTAATGACAAACCATAACAGATATGGATACTTTTCCTGCCCATGCAGGGATGCCGACGGAAACAGGGAAATGGATAAAGACATCATTTGCCCATGTGAATACTGCAGGCCCGATCAGAAAGAATATGGCCACTGCTTTTGCGCCCTCTACCTCACACCCGCTTTTTTCGATAGCGGAAAATCACCCCAATCAATACCTGAAAAAAGGCCATAAAACCGCACTTAATTCAAATTTATCTTACTGAAATCTCTAAAATAATGCATCACCTTCAAATATACCTGAGAAAGGGGCTATTGCTTTTCTTCTTTAATGAAGCATACCATCTGCAAAGAGGAAAGAAGATAAGCAGAAGAATAAAAGAAAGAAGATAAACAACGGGGAGGCTAAATCCAAATTTGGCGGGGTACATAAACCTGTCTGTGAAAACTTCACCATAACGGATATAAAAGAATCCAACCGCCAGTAAATGAATTACGGGAAGGTGAAGAAGGTAAAAGAACATGGGTACACGGCCGTAAGTTGCAAAAAAGCTTAAGCCCCGGGGAATCGCTTTTTCAAATAAACCAAGGAATATTAACATGGGACCAAGTGTCATCATCAGAAATAAAAGAGAAGGGGGATACTTCATGCAGTTAAAAAAAGAAAAAAATGTATATAGGGGGTCATAATATTCCTTCCAAAAGTAATCAAAATTGGCCCCGAAGCTATTAGTATACCTGATAACTGCAAAACAGGCAATTGTTAAAATTCCAATCCACAAAAATATTCTGGAACGTTTTTTTTTATCCAACAGAAATAAACTTCCAAAACTGTAGCCCAGGGCTATAACGCCGATCCACGGTATCAATGGATAAACAACTCTGATTATTCGCCCGCTATGCAATTCAATTTTTCCAAATTCATGCAAAATCTTCCATACAGGAGAAAGGCTGCCAAGATCAAAAGAAAATATCTGGTCCAGCATATTATGAAATAAGACTGTTGCCAGGCCAAAAGCAGCAATGCACCACAGGGGAAGAAAGATCAGAACAGATAGAACAATCATTGACCAGCCAATAGCCCATATTACCTGGAGTGTTAAGATTTCATATGTAAACGAGAAGGTCCATGAATAATTAACAATGGTTAATTCTAAAAAAATCAGCCACAAACCTCTTGTAAGAAGAAAAAGAGAGAGTTCCCTTTTCGATTTGCCCCTGTAGAGGCTGAGATATGCGCTTGTGCCGGCAAGAAAGATAAAAGTAGGCCCGAAAGGGTGTGTAATCCATCTTGTAATAAAGAGGGACGCCTCGGTGTACCTGAGATCAAGTGGATTAAAGCGGACATTGGAGAAAAAAGACCTCACATGATCAAGAACCATGAAAGCTATTGCAATTCCCCGGATAAGATCTATTGATTCGATTCTTTCGGTAATTTTATATGTGGGGGCGGTTTTTTCCAAAATTTTAAGAAATGGTTAAAGCTTCAATTGTCATCAATTTTGAGAATAACGGCAGGGTGTTTAGACCGCTAAAGGCCCATCTTCTTTTCGAGCTTTTTTATTTCCTTCTCAATTTTAGATTTTTCTTCATCACTGAGGTTATTTTCCTTTAGTCGATTTTTCAAAGACACCAGGGTCATTTCCTCACGATAATCTGCACACCCGTAACTCATTCTTTTACCCCACTGATAAAATAAATTCTACTCTTTGGGACATTAGATACGAAAGGGATTATTGTCAATAAAAAATGATTTGAAAATAATACTTTACATACTAAAAATATGATTTAAGATAACATTATAAATAAAAAATTAAGAAATGGTCGGTAAAATGAAAGATGTAAATATCCTAATAGTTGAAGATGAAGCAATAATCGCAACAAATATTGAAGATATTCTTAAAAAACTGGGATATAAATCAGCAGGCATAGCCCATACAGGCAAAAATGCCCTGGCCCTTGTGGAAAAATACGACCCTCAAATAATTCTAATGGACATTAACCTGAAGGGGGAAATGGACGGCATTGAAGCTGCCGAGAGCATTAAACACAAATACAATAAACCAGTCATATTTATAACTGCCTATTCAGAAGAGGAGTTACTGCAAAGGGCAAAAACAATTGAGCCCTATGGATACTTATTGAAGCCCATTAATAAAAGAGAACTCCATGTAATCATAGAGATAGCCCTTTATAGAAGTGAAATAGATAAAAAGCTTCAGGAATACAACCTCTACCTTGAAGGTGCTTTCAATTCTCAAACTATTGAACTAAAAAATACAATTGAAAAGCTCAATAATGAAATAAACGAAAGAAAAATAATTGAGGAAGCCCTGAGGAAAAGTGAGGCAGATCTTTTAAACCGTAATAAAAAGTTTGAATTGGACATGAAGAATGCCCAGGTTCTTCAGAGAGCCCTTCTTCCAACAACCATCCCGGAATATAATAATTTAAATATTGCATATAAATATTTACCGCTGGATGCAATTGGCGGCGACTTTTTTTCCTTTACTAACTTACAAGAAGGAGGACTGGGGATATTTATAGGGGATGTTGAAAATCACGGTATTTCGGCATCTCTTTTTATTTCACTGGTAAAATTCGCCACTAATAATGCATGCAGGCTTTTCGGGCAAAAACCTTCACAGTACCTTGAGCAGCTGGAAAAGGACCTTTCCGGAAATATGGCCACCTCATATATTACTGCAATCTATTCTTTTTTGCAATATAACGAAGAAAGCAATATCCTCAATGTCACAATCTCATCGGGCGGCCATCCAAAACCCATATTGCAAAGAAGCAACTCCCATTCAGTATCTAAAATTGACATATCCGGTCCCCTCATAGGATATACCATGAACATTGGGTTTGCCGATTTCGAGCTTGAATTATATAAGGGGGACCGTATCTATTTTTATACTGACGGGCTTACTGAAGTTCGTAAAAGTGGAAATGAATTATTAGAGTCAGAGGACCTAAAATTATTAATTGAAAAAGCATCGGTCAAAGACCTCGCCACCACCCTGGACAATATAATCAACGAAGTTAAATCCTTCAGTAAAGTTGATAAATTTAATGATGATGTGCTAATAATTGGTATTGAAAATTGACAAACAATATCTATTACAAAAGAACATTTGAAAATTCGGGCTTAAAATATATAGCCGTTTTCTTTTGCTTCACTTAACAGATTCTCCCTGTGATTGGGATGAGCCAGACCAATGAGCAAATGAACCCTTTCTCTAACAGTCTTACCGAACAGGTCGGCAATACCATATTCTGTTACCACATACCTGATAATGTTCAGGGTAGACCTGAGCCTTGTCATACCGCTGTCATGAGAAATGACAATATTGCTCTTCCCCTCCCTGTCTGTTGAACGTATGGCAAATATAACCTTACCGGAATCTGATAATGCTGTACCCACTGCAAAATTAAACTTGCTTTGAAATCCGCTTAAAAGATCATCAGTTGAAAAGAAAACAACCGTGCTAGCCGTAATATCAATCTTCTCAACATTCATGATGCTTACAAGATTCGATACATTCCTGATCCTATAAGGATCTGCAAGCTGTGATATGGGATAAAACCTGAATATCTGTTTTTGGTCTATATATTTATAGAGTTCACTTGTGCCATAGCAGTAGCTTGTTGAAACAAGGCCGCCCGAAGACCTTTCCCTGTTAAAGGATATTGTACCCGATTCAATAAGGTCAATCACCCAGTCGGAGATTACATTTGTATAAATGCCAATATCCTTTTTTCCCTTAATGTGCGATGCAATTGCATCGAAAATACTTCCGGCATGCAAAATTACAGTTGATCCGTCTTCAATGAGTTTTGAAATATGGCTGCCAATTTCATCCTCCGCATCTCCATACTCCTTCCTCTCCCTTTCAAGCAATGGTTCGTTACTTTCAATTATATTATGGACCTGGTCAACATGGACAGTTGTTTCTCCATAGGTTATTGGCATGTGAGGATTTATTTCTGCTATAACAATTTTTGCCTTCCTCAAAATAATTTGCGCAACATCTATGGCAATCCCCAGGCTCATATATCCATGTCTGTCCGGCCTGGAGGTGGTAATTATTGCAACATCAATATCTACCGCTCCCGATTCAAAGATGTATGGTATTTCTTTTAAATTTGATGGTACAAAATCGGTTCTTCCCGTATCAGTTTCATTACTCAATCCTCCGGCAATACGAAAATTCACAAGCCTGTATTTTGAGGATTCACCCTTATCGTCATCAAAAAAATCACCAATCGTAAATAGCTGTATGATTTTAAGATCATAACCCTCAAACTTATCCGATGAGATTAAATTTTTAACGGAAAACGAAGGTATGGCAGGGCCGCTGGAAATAAAAATACTGCCGCCGGGCTGGATAATTGAAACCAAATCGTCAAAATTTATTATTTTTTTTATATATTCTTCCTGCGTGTACACTAGCCGTAACTCTTTGAAATAATATTCTAATCAAATATCTATATAAAAAAATAAATTATATTATATATGTCAAGGTGAATATATTCTCGAATAGATTTAATGGACAATATTGGCTTTCAATTTTGGGAAACAGGAAATCTTCAAAATAATATAAATCTACTTCGCCCGTAATATATGGCAAACTCTACGCGAGGGATTTTTCTTATAATAATCCTGATGATAATCCTCTGCATCATAAAACCTGGAATGTGAGACTATCTCCGTAACAGCCTTATCTTTGAAGACACCTTTTTTGTTGAATTTATTTTTTGAATCCTCTGCAATCTTTTTCTGAACATCGCTATGATAAAAAATTGCAGAACGGTACTGTGAACCCCTGTCATAACCCTGCCTGTTAAGGGTCGTGGGATCATGGAGTCTCCAGAAGTACTCCACGAGTTCTGCGTATGATATTACAGACGGGTCGAACTTAACCTGTACCGCTTCAGCATGGCCGCTCCTGCCCGTAGAAATAATTTCATAATTTGGATTTTTAACATGTCCTCCCGTGTAGCCCACGGTTGTACTTACAACACCTTTGAGGCTTTTAAAAATCGATTCAACTCCCCAGAAACAGCCGGCAGCAAATGTTGCTGTTTCTAAATTTTTACCCGATATTTTCTTTTTTTTCACAAATAAATACTTATACCGGCCATAACCCTCTTTCTCAAGGTCACCTGCAGGAATAAATCTTAATGCAGCTGAATTCATGCAGTACCTGAGGCCCGTTGGTTTCGGGCCATCCGTAAATACATGTCCTAGATGGGAATTACCCTTTTTGCTTTTAACTTCAACCCTTTTCATGAATAAACTATTATCGGTTTTCTCAACTATATTATCTTTAACAAGGGGCCTGGTAAAACTGGGCCATCCGGTTCCGGAAACAAATTTATCCAATGAACTAAAAAGAGGTTCACCCGAAACAATATCAACATAGATTCCAGGCGTCTTGTTGTTCCAGTATTTATTGACAAAGGGCTTCTCTGTGCCGTTTTCCTGCGTAACATGATATTGAAGAGGTGTTAATCTCTTTTTTAAATCAACCTTATCCATAGTCCCCCCCTCTTTTTTCAAACAAGAAACCAGGAGCAAAATAGTTATTGTTAAAATCAAAACTGTGTATGCTTTCAATATAATCTCCTGTTATGAATATTTTATTCAATACATATAATATAGAAAGAAATGGAGTGATTTTGTTTCATAATTATACTGAGTACAACAAGAAAAGTCAATAATTATATATCGCAATGAGGATACTAATAAATAAAAGCCGAACCGGGAATATACCCCGATTCGGCTCTTCATACTATTCTATGTACAGTGATAAATTATTTCTTTTTGTATAAACCGGGAAGCTTTGGTGCAAACTTTTTCAATTGCTCTCCTGTAAGTTTTGGCCCGGACGCTGCCTTCTTCATACCGCTAAGATCAAACTTATTGATGAAATCTACAAGTTTCTTTTTGTTTTTATAGTCCTTGCTTTTACTTGCAGCAATTAATCTTATTTCATACCTGTCTGCAATGAGAACCCATACCATGCTGTTTGAAACTGTTGTTGCTGGGTTCCCGGCAACTTTATTTCTGCTGTTCTTATACCTTTTTACTGCCTCATCTTTTTTATCAACCTGGTCAAATAGCTGAAACCACATGACCTTATTCTTTGTCCCCTTATAAGAAACATCTGCCTGAAGCCAGGTACCGCCAGAGGCATATGAATATGCCAGAGACTTAGCGCCTTTTCTGCATGAAGTGAATGCTAATGAAAAACATAATACAGCCGTAATAACAAAAATCTTTTTCATATATCTTCTCCTATTATTTATATAATATTATCCGGAACTATCTAAACTTATCAGAGATACTTCCGTTCTTGAGCAAAAAAATTAAAAGCGATATCGCCAGAACAAATCGAACATTATTATATTGAATAATTTACTCATGTCAAGTATATTTTCAACAATACAGCATATTCAGAATTTTAACTTAATTCATGCTTGACATTGGAACCTTTATTGGTTATCATTTAGCAGACCTAAATTTCAATTATGGAAAACATATATATCCAATTGAATGAAAGAAGAAATGGCAGAATGTCAAGTGGCAAATGATATACATAAAACAATCCTCCTTGTTGAAGACGAAATACTCATCGCAAAAGCAGAACAGATATTACTTGAAAAGTATGGCTTCACTGTTATAATAGCTCACACCGGCGAAAAAGCAGTTAAAATTATTGAATCAACTCCGGCCATTGACCTTATACTAATGGACATAAATTTAGGCAAGGGCATTGACGGAACAGAGGCAGCTGAAATAATTCTTAAAAAACATGACCTGCCCTTAATATTCCTGTCATCCCACACGGAGCGTGAAGTTGTAGAAAAAACCGAGGGAATAACATCCTACGGATATATCGTTAAGGACTCAGGAGAAACTGTTCTCGTTGCGTCCATAAAAATGGCCTTCAGGCTTTATAAATCACGGTTGAAGGAAAAAGAGAAAGAACTTGCATTACAATTGGAAAGCAAATTTAAGGATTCCCTAATCCAATATTCTCCGGCCTTTTTAGTTGCAATAACGCCAGAGGGCAAAACGAGATCAATAAACAAGGCAATGCTTGATGCACTGGGCTACAATGAAGATGAGGTTATTGACAGGGACTATCTTTCCACATTCGTACCTGAAGAAGAGCATGAAATGCTCTCAAATGTTTTTCAGACTATATTTGAAACAGGAAGCAACAGCGGGAGTGAAAATCATATTCTTACAAAGGATGGGAATAAAATTCTGGCTCAATGGTATGGAAGTGTTGTTCCCGACCAGAATGGGAATACGGATTTCTTCATAGGTGTCGGCATTGACATCACTGAGCAAAAGCTGGTAGAGATGGAATTGCAGGCAGAAAAAGATATACAGCAGGCTCTCCTGGCAGGTTTGGATGCCACGGGACTTGGAGTGGACATCGTCAGTACGGACCATAAAGTGAAATATCAAAACAGCCTGTTGCAGAATCGGTTTGGTGATCTTGCGGGGAAACTATGTTACAAGAACTATATGGGATTCGATGCTCCTTGTGAATTCTGTCCCATGGAAAAAGCAATTGCCAGCGGAACCGTGGAAAGAGTGGAACTCACAGGTGCAGACGGAAAGGATTACGAACTATTCTCAGCCCCGCTTAAGAATACCGAAGGAAATATTGACAGGGTTGTGGAAGTTATTCAAGACATCACCGGGCGCAAAAGTGTGGAAAACGCCCTTCGGCAGAGTGAAGAGCTTTTCTCCAGTCAATTTGAGCTCGCCAATATCGGTTTAGCCATTACATCACCCGAAAAAGGATGGATAAAGGTTAACAAAGCGCTCTGTGATATGTTTGGATACAATGAAGAAGAGTTGAAGAAAAAAACCTGGAGTGAGATGACGCACCCCGATGATTTGAAACCGGATATCAAACAGTTCAAAAGGGTTCTGGCTGGTGAAATCGATAGTTATAACCTTGACAAACGGTTTATCAGAAAAGACGGCAAAGAAATACTCACTCACCTTACTGTGGGATGCATGCGGGATTCCGACAAAAGCGTCAAGTATATCATAGCTTCACTTGAGGACATCAGCAAACGCAAAAGGGATGAAATGCAGATACAGGCTCAAAAAGAGTTCACAGACACAGCACTTAACGCTCAATTGGACACTTTTTTCCTCTTTAACCCGGCAACTGGCAAGGCCCTGCGCTGGAACCAGGCCTTCAAGATCATCACCGGTTACACTGACCAGGAGATAATCGACCAGCTTGCCCCCGATTCCTACTACAGCCCTGAAGATTTAGAACGGGGTGCAGCTTTTACTCAAAAGGTTATGGAAGGCGAACCCGGGACTATAGAGCTGGAACTTATCTGTAAAGACGGCCGCAAAGTACCCACGGAATATCGGGTCTCTACAATCAATGACGAGCAGGGTAAGCCAAAGTATATCATATCCATTGGCAGGGACATCACCGATCGTAAGCAAGTTGAGGAAAAACTGAGAGAGAGCGAGGAAAGGTTTCGCTCTTTTTTCACTGCAACCTTTGAGGGCATTGGCATTACTGAAAAAGGCAAACTCATCGACATCAACGATCAATTCTTATCCATAACCGGTTATAGCCGGGAAGATCTTTTAGGAATGAACGTTGACAATCTCGTTTGTCCCGAAGACAAAGAGTTCGTAATGGAAAATATACGATTAGAATATGACACACCATATGAGCACCGCATGTTCCACAAGAACGGCAGTATTATCAATGTGGAAGTCTTCGGCAAAAAAATCCAATACAGGGGAAAGCAATACAGGATCACTGCTATTCGTGACATCACTGATCGCAAACTTGCGGAAGATGAACTGCGCCTAAAGGACTATATCATTGAATCAGCCCCAATCGTTATTGCCACAAGCGATCTTGATGGGAATATAACTTATGCTAATCCCTCTTTCTTTCAAATATGGGGTTATAAAAACGAAGAAAAAGTGATAGGCAGGCATTTCAAAGATTTTTGGATGGCAGATGATATTCTTGATAAAATTATTTATGAGTTAAAAGAAACTGGTAAATGGTATGGAGAAATCAAGGCAAAAAAGAAGGACGGCACAATTTTTGACGTCCAGGTGTCAGCAGCAACTGTTTATGATAAAAATAATAAACCAATCGGCCTCATGTCATCATCAGTGGACATTACTGAATCCAAACAGGCCAGGGAGGAATTAAAAAATGCACTGCAGACAAATAAAGATTTGCTAAGAGAATTGCAGCACAGGGCAAAAAACAGTTTTTCAATGATTTCCAGCATGGTCGGCCTGATGGCGGATTCGAACCTATCAGAAGAGGTAAAATCCACCCTCACTGAAGTGGGTTCACGAATAAGGGCAATATCGGAGATGTATAACATACTCTATACAACAGAATCGGTCACAGAGGTACAACTTGATCAATACCTGAACAATGTAGCTTCTTCTCTGCCTGTTATATCAGAAAACGTCACCATAACAAAAGATCTTAATGCTGTACGTATGCCGGTGAAATACGCTGTGTATGTTGGAATAATAATTGCAGAATTAATAACAAATTCAATTAAACACGCCTTCCCTGATGAGAAGAAAGGTATTATCAACCTGAAACTTAAAAAAACCAAAAAAGGAGCGGCCATTGAGATAAAGGATAATGGCATAGGGCTCCCAAAAGATTTCGATATATCAAAAATTAATTCCATGGGTTTAAACCTGGTCCATGACCTTGTTAATCAAATTGACGGCACTTATAAAATTGAGGGAAACAAACCAACAAAGTTTACTATAACATTTGACATATAGCACAATATCTCTGAATAATACACTCACCAATATGCTTATTTAGTAAAAATTAATATTATTGAAAAGGAATATAAATTATGCTCATACTTGGACTACAGGGGAGCCCCCGAAAAAACGGAAACACGAGTATACTTCTTTCTGCTTTTATGGATGAAGCAAAAAAACTGGGGGCACAAACCAGGGTAATAGACGTGGAAGATAGAGAAATCAAACCCTGCATTGAATGCCTGGCCTGTGACGAAACAGGCTTTTGTTCAATTAAGGATAACATGGACAGCATTAACCCACTTCTATGGCAGGCAGATTTAATTATACTGGCCGCACCAATGTTCTTTTACAATGTTCCGGCAAAGTGCAAGGCATTAATTGACCGGTCCCAAACCATGTGGGCAAGAAAGTACAGGCTCAAGATTGAGGACCCCGGAAGAAAGCACAGGTTGGGATTCATGCTTGCCGTTGGTGCCACCAGGGGTAAAAACCTCTTTGAGGGTGTTAACCTCACGGCAAAGTATTATTATGATGCCATAGGGGCAAAGTATGCCGGCTATCTTGGCTACAGGGAAGTTGAGCACGCCGGCGACATTAAAAAGCATGAAACAGCCATGGATGATATAAAGGAAAAGGCCAATGAGCTTACTCAACCTTTTCTGGACAGAAAAAAGATAATTTATGTATGCAGGGAAAATGCATGCCGAAGCCAGATGGCAGCTGCCTTTACCAGGTTCCATGGAGGCGATAAAATTGAGGCCTTAAGCGGCGGCAATGAGCCGGCAGATGAAATAAACAACCTCATGGTTGAAGCAATGAAAGAAAAGGGGATTGACATGGCCTTTCAAAAACCGGGGACAATTGAAAAAGCCCTCAACAATGGGGATGTCAATTTTGCCATTTCAATGGGATGTGAAGTAACCTGTCCGCTTATACCAGAGGCTGAAGTTATAGAATGGGATTTCCCCGATCCTGCAGATAAATCCATTGACTTCATGAGAAAGGTAAGGGATGAAATTGAAGAAAAGGTTTTGGAACTGATAAAATCTCTATAAAAGATTATTTAGCAATACCCGTTACTTTAAAACCTGCTTCAACAACAGCTTCCTCGATCACCGCATCGGGCACTTCATTCTCAAGCTCCACAGTTGCCATTTTTTCATCGAGGTTTACCTCGGCCCGGTCAACGCCGGATATTTTTTCCAGTTCCCTTTTAACCGACATTACACAATGATTACAGCTCATTCCCTCAATACTTATTTTCTTCTGCATTATCATACCTCCATTATTTTAAAATACAATCAATAATCTATTTTAACAGATCATAGTCCTGGGTATGGTTAAATTTTTCAAATTTCTTAACCAGGCTCTCATCTCCCTTCCTGATAAAACTACCCCCTTCCACCGCAAGTCCCTCATCATTAAGCCCGATAAAAATTGAAATATTTTTACCATTACCATAAAGAGCAGCTTTTCTAACGCTCTCAAGAAGGGGCGGTTCATATGCACCGTCTTTAAATGCCTCTTCCAACTGAGTCCCGTATGCTACATATGTTGGATTAAGATGCATATTAATATTGACAGAAAACCTATGGGCAATACTGTCGAGGTAGTCAATTGCTTTTTTAATATCTTCAATAGCCTCCTCTTCTGAGATTCCAGGTACTGGCTTCTGCATAAAATATGTTTTAAGTTTAAAATTATATTTTGCTACTTTTTCAACCATATCCTCAAAACTCTTCAGGGGCATACCCTTTACAAAAAACTTATTTCGAATCTCTTCATCGAATGCCTCAAAGCCGATAACTACTTCAAGTTCAGTTGGAGTCTCACCCTCCTTTATGGCCCTTGAGATAACTTCAAGCTCCCCCCAGTCTATGTATTCAGGCCGTGTTTCAATGCTCAAAATATCAATATTTGGGCAATGGAGGTTCATCATTGAAATAAAATATATAAGTGCGGTGGTGGAAAAAGTGTCCTCATCAAGTATTGAGCCGTTATTTGAAATAATTATCTTTCTAAGGTTTGCTTTTTTTTCATCAGTAATTATTTCTTTAAATACATAATCAACCTGGCACATTATATCTCCAAAAAAAACATGGCTTCGGGACATTTTTGAAGGGAGGTTACATCCTGTGCATTTTGACCACCTGCAGGCAAGTGTATAAAAAACAATAAAGAGAGTCAAACCTTCCGGGGGATTTTGTAACCAGAATTGTGCAGGCATCCTGGAATCATGACTTTCATCAAATTCATATGTTTTTCCCGACTCAGTTGTTCTTTTTTCAATATTCATTTTTGCTGAGGTTTATTACTTAAATGTTTAGACAATAAAGTAAATAAGTATATATAAATGTAAAGAAAAATACCCCACCTGCATATGTTATCTGCAGAATGGGGTATAACAGGGGTCTATATGTTAATCATTACATCTTAATAAACTAAAAGTTTAGCTTGCCTTCTTCTCGTCATCAACAACTTCATATTCAGCATCATAAACTTTATCGTTTCCTTCCTCGGCTCCGGCATAGTTTGGCTGATCTTCTTCACCGGTTTCAGCATTCTGTGCCTCACTGTCCTGATATAAACCTGCTGACAATTCCTGTGATGCCTGGAGCAAACTGTCCCTGGCACTCCTGATAGAATCAGCATCACCGGTTTCTAAAAGCTTTTTCAAACTCTCAATCTCACCTTCAACTTTAGCCTTAACCGCCGGGTCAACCTTATCCTGGTTCTCGGCAACTGTCTTTTCCATTGAATAAATTAAACTGTCAGCCTCATTTTTCGCTTCGATCAACTCTCTTGCCTTCCTATCCTCTTCCTGGTGAACCTCAGCTTCCTGGACCATCTTATTTATCTCATCCTCTGAGAGACCACTTGAGGATTCTATCCTGATCTTCTGTTCCTTTCCTGTTCCAAGATCCTTTGCGGAAACATTGACTATGCCATTTGCATCTATATCAAAGGTAACCTCAACCTTGGGAACACCCCTTGGTGCTGGTGCAATTCCCACAAGTTCAAATTTTCCCAGGGTCCTGTTCTGTGCAGCCAGTTCCCTCTCGCCCTGAAGAACATGAACAGAAACAGCAGGCTGATTATCCTCGGCAGTGGTAAATGTTTCGCTCTTCCTGGTTGGTATTGTAGTATTTCTATCAATGAGTTTTGTCATAACACTGCCAAGAGTTTCAATACCAAGTGACAGTGGCGTAACATCAAGAAGAAGTACGTCTGTGACATCACCGGAGAGAACACCGCCCTGAATTGCCGCGCCAAGAGCAACAACCTCATCGGGGTTCACGCTCTTTGCAGGCTCCTTGCCAAAAACTTTTTTGACAAGCTCCTGCACTACGGGGATTCTTGTTGATCCGCCCACAAGAATAATCTCGTCGATCTCCCCGGTACTAAGCCCGGAATCCTTAAGTGCGTCCTCGCAGGGTTTCTTTGTTAATTCAACAAGGTCCTCAATGAGCTGTTCAAACTGTGCACGTGTCAATGTAACTATCATATGCTTCGGCCCGCTCTGATCCGCCGTTAAAAAGGGTATATTTATTTCAGTCTGTGATTTACTTGATAATTCAATCTTTGCCTTTTCCGCACCCTCTTTTAATCTCTGAAGAGCCATCTTGTCTCCGGAAACATCAATTCCAGTTTGCTTCTTAAATTCCGATATGAGCCATTCAATAACCCTCTGGTCAAAGTCATCACCACCGAGATGTGTATTACCATTAGTTGACTTAACCTCAAAAACACCATCACCAAGCTCAAGTATAGAAATATCGAATGTACCGCCGCCAAGGTCATAAACGGCAACCTTAAGATTCTGTTTCTTGTTATCCAGGCCATAAGCCAATGCGGCAGCCGTAGGCTCGTTTATAATTCTCTCAACTTCAAGACCTGCAATTTTCCCGGCATCCTTTGTTGCCTGTCTCTGCTCATCATTAAAGTAAGCGGGGACAGTGATGACTGCCTTGGTAACTTTCTCGCCAAGAAAGTCTTCTGCGGTTTCCTTCATCTTCTGAAGTACTCTTGCTGAAATTTCCTGGGGTGTAAAATCACCTCCAACTGTCTTTACTTTAACTCCACCTTTACCATCATCAACAATCTTGTATGATATCGTTTTAATTTCATCACTAACTTCATTAAACCTTCTCCCGGTAAACCTTTTAATTGACCTTACCGTATTTTCAGGGTTAGTAATTATCTGGTTCTTTGCAACCTGTCCAACGAGCCTTTCTCCTTTATCAGTATATGCAACAATTGAAGGTGTAGTTCTCTGTCCTTCTGAATTTTGAATTACAGTTGGCTCTCCTCCCGACATAACAGTAACGCACGAATTAGTTGTTCCAAGGTCTATTCCTATTGTTTTACCCATTGTTTTCCTCCTTTGTCCATTTAAATAATTAGTTGATTTCATAGCTCCTGGCTTTACAGGTCATGAGATCATTTAGTGTACTTTCACCTTTACCATTTTTAGTTTTTCAGATTCATCTTTAGGCAGAACAATATGAAGAACACCTTTTTTGTATTCAGCTTTTGTCTCTCCTGCCTTTATGCCCTTTGGTAATGCAATCTCTCTTTTAAATGAGCCATAGCTCTTTTCCAATACATGATGATTTTTTCGCTTATCTTCCTCTTTCCTCTCCTCGTTTATTTCACCTGAAATTTTTAAAACATTCTCCTCAAGTGAAACACTGATGTTCTTTTCTTCAAATCCGGGAACTTCAGCTTTTACCCGAATCTCCTTTTCGTCTTCCTCAATATCAATCTTTGGAAGCCACTCATTCTCAAAAAGGTTTTTTGGAGCAAGATGAAAAAAATCGTCAAAAAAGCCGTCAATATTATCAAAAAATTTATCCACAGCAAATTCAGAATTATCTCTTTTTCTCAATCCCCATTTCATGATGGACCTCCTTTTAAAGTTATTTTTGAGACAATATTTAGCACTCATTAAGGTAGAGTGCTAACAGTCAACAAACCCAATATAATAACATTTTAAGCTATCGTCAAGTGCTCAGAGTAAAAATTTAGAAATAATTTAGTTTTTTAGTACATTTTTTGAATAGGTGTGCAGCAAATATACGGAAATTGACGACTAACGACGGATCATATACTTAATTCTCTATGGCAGGTTAAAAAACACCAAATTAACAGTAACATTACCGGAAAAATTACTCTTATCATATTCTTTTATACCTGGAAGATTGACACCACAAATATATTTATAAATCAAACAAACTCCAAATCGGATATTCTAAGCAAGATTCACAAAAATATTGATTTTACTGCATTATACCAGTAGCTTTCAATAACAGCCAGAAAATATGTAATAAATTGAATAAATGTACCATCTAAAAAAACCGATACCATTACTGTGTGGAATATAATATGAATTTCAATATTTTTGACAGGATATAATTACCTAGTGGGCTAAACCAAAATGGATGAGAAAATAAGAAACATACAAAATAAAGTAATTAAGCTTAAATCAGTTATACCTGCGTATACAGAAGTAAACCCTGACGGCAGGCATGGCAATGATTATCAGCATCGGGAAAAGGAAAGTAAAAAACACAACCATGAACAGACCGAGGTAAAGGACCATATTCAGGAATTGACAGATGTTATTGAAATAATCAACGTAAAACTTGAAGGGAAAAAATCAAAATTCAGGCTTTATTTAAACGAAGAAAATGATAACATCCTGATAGACATTCTGGTCACCGATGAAAATGGAGAAATTCTGGATATACTAAAAAAAGACATTACACATCGGGATTTCTTCGATTATATCAGGGACATTCTCGAAGGCGAAGGCATCCTTTTCGATAGCACAGTATAATACCAGGCAGTCAATAAATTAAAATCAATCCATTTATTTCCTTTCCCCAACCGTAACGAAGAGGTTAACCTTACTTTTCTTGCGCCACACAGTAATCTTCAAAGTTTTGCCAATTGGTGTTTTTTAACCTG
>JBHPHB010000035.1:0-19734 GCA_042569985.1 Spirochaetota bacterium
AGGACATTAGTTTTACCCACAAGACCAAGGGTTTTTCCCTTGTTTCTTTTTTAAAAGATCTGAATAATACCCTGGGAAAATAGCATGAGCACCATCAGGGTTGTAAGCGGCATTTTAAAAGGTAAAAGGATCCCCTTCGATAATAAGAAGTTTAATAATGCCGATATTACAACTCAAAAAGTAAAGGGTGCCGTTTTCTCAATGCTTGGTGATGATTTATCGGGAACTGCATTTATGGACCTCTATGGCGGTTCGGGACAGATGGGAATTGAAGCATTAAGCAGGGGCTCAAGGGTAGTTATTATAAATGAGAAAGATAAGGAAAGATATAATTTTCTGAAGTCATTTATAAAGGAGATTGATGAATATTCTCAGGTAATGCTGTTAAACCTCAGTGATTATAAATGCCTCAGGTTCCTGTATAATCGCTGTTTCCAGATGGAATATATCTATGTTGATCCTCCATATCATAAATCTAGAAGTAAAGTTACAAAATACTATGAAATATTAGGTAGAATAAAAAAAAATGATGCCCTGTCCGGTGACGGTATAATTATTGTGCAGCATTACAGCAGCAATATTTTAGATGAAAAAATTGATTGTTATAAAAAGATTAAAAGCAATGAATATGGCAATACAACCATATCATTGTATAGAGAAAGCTAATATATTTACAGGAGAATTCCATGACAAAGTCGTATAACATTGCAGTACTTCCAGGTGACGGTACAGGTCCGGAAGTGGTAGATGAGGGACTGAAGGTCCTCAATGCCGTAAGTAACAATTTGAATTTTACCAGTTACGATTTAGGCGGTGACAGATACCTGAAAACCGGGGAAACCGTTCCCCAGAGCGTATTGGATGAATTGAAAAAAAGTGATGCCATATTTCTTGGCGCAATAGGACATCCCGATGTTAAGCCGGGTATATTAGAAAAGGGTATCCTGTTAAAACTACGTTTTGAGCTGGACCAGTATATTAATTTAAGGCCTGTAAAACTTTACCCCAATGTGGAAACACCGGTAAAGGGGAAAGGGCCGGAGCATATAGACTATGTTGTTGTGCGTGAGAATACGGGCGGCATATATACCGGTACTGGCGGGATATCTATGAAGGGAACCCCCGAAGAGGTGGCAGTGCAGTCGATGGTGTATAGCCGATTCCAGGTGGAGCGCTGCTTAAGGTATGCCTTTGAATACACAAAAAAAAGAAACAAGGGAAAAACCCTTGGTCTTGTGGGTAAAACTAATGTCCTCACATATGTTTTTGACCTCTGGGAAAGGGCTTTTCACGAAATTGGAGAAAAAGACTATTCCGATATAAAACTGGATTATTATCATGTTGATGCGGCGTGCATGTGGATGATAAAGAACCCCGAGTGGTTTGATGTCCTCGTGACGGGAAATATGTTTGGTGATATAATAACAGACCTCGGTGCAATGACGCAGGGAGGAATGGGCATTGCCGCGGGAGGAAACATCAACCCCCATGGAGTTTCCATGTTCGAGCCCATTG
The DNA here is from genome assembly GCA_042569985.1 of Spirochaetota bacterium. GTDB lineage: Bacteria > Spirochaetota > UBA4802 > UBA4802 > UBA5550 > JBHPHB01. The sequence continues at coordinate 1,516 of JBHPHB010000035.1, forward strand.
GAGGCTCAGCACCCAAATATACGGGCAAGAATGTTATCTGTCCCCTGGCGGCCATCAGCGCTGGTCAGATGATGCTGGAGACCCTGGGAGAAGATGAAGCAGCTGCAAAAATCGAGAAGGCCGTTGTTAAAGTTTTGACCAACGATATGAAATCACTTTCGGCGGGAAATATGGGCCTTTCAACCACTGAAGTGGGTGATAAGGTAGCTGAATATGCGGTTTCTTAATCTTTTTATGATTAAAAGAATGTGATAATTATGACAAATGACAATTCCACTGAATCAACAAACTTTATCGAAGATATCATTAACGGCGATATAAAGTCGGATAAGCATGGCGGCAAAGTAATCACCAGGTTTCCACCGGAACCCAATGGTTATCTTCATATCGGCCATGCTAAATCGATATGCCTTAATTTTGAGACTGCCAAAAAGTATAAAGGAAGATGCCACCTTCGTTTCGATGATACCAATCCGGCAAAAGAGGAAGTGGAATATATTGAATCGATCAAAAAAGATGTAAACTGGCTGGGTTATGACTGGGGGGAACATCTATATTACGCGTCTGATTATTTTGAAAAGCTTTATAATTATGCCATTGAGTTGATCAAAAAGGGTAAAGCCTTTGTTTGCGAACTCACTTTTGAGGAGATCCGTGAATACCGTGGTACATTGACCGAACCGGGCAGGGAAAGCCCATACAGGGACAGGCCCGTTGAAGAAAACCTTGATTTATTCAAGCGCATGAAAGCGGGGGAATTTGAAGACGGCTCCCGCGTTCTCAGGGCGAAGATTGATATGTCCTCGGGGAATATTAGTATGCGGGACCCCATAATCTACCGTATACGGAGTGTAACTCATCACAGGACAGGTGATGATTGGTGTATCTATCCCATGTATGACTTTACGCACTGCCTTTCCGATTCGATAGAAGGGATTACTCATTCCCTGTGCACCCTGGAATTTGAAAATAACAGGCCCCTCTATGACTGGATACTGGAGGAGGTTGGAGTAGATTGTTTTCCCCAGCAGATAGAATTTGCCCGTTTGAACCTCAGTTACACAATAATGAGTAAGCGCATGCTGCTGGAACTGGTTGAGGAAGGGCATGTTAGCGGATGGGATGACCCCAGGATGCCCACAATTGCTGGCCTGCGAAGGCGAGGATATACACCCGAGTCTATCAGGGACTTTTCCGAGCGTATCGGCATAGCCAAGAGGGAAGGCATAGTGGATATCGCCCTTCTTGAGCATTGTCTCAGGGAGGACCTTAACCGTAGAGCTAACCGGGTAATGGCTGTACTTAGGCCTCTGAAAGTAGTTATTACCAATTATCCCGAAGATAAAATTGAGCAGCTCGATGCTGTTAACAATCCCGAAGACCCCGATGCAGGAAAGAGAAAACTCTCCTTTTCCCGCAACATATACATTGAACATGATGATTTTCGTGAAGAGGCGCCTAAAAAGTTTTTCCGTTTGGCCCCTGGGCGCGAAGTGCGTCTTAAGTTTGCCTACTATATCACATGCGAAAAAGTAATTAAGGACGATAGCGGTGAGATAATTGAACTGCAATGCACCTATGATCCAGAAACCAGGGGGGGATGGTCTGAGGACGGGCGAAAAGTCAAGGGCACTCTTCACTGGGTTTCGGCTGATGACTCATTAGAGGCAGCAGTGCGGATTTATGACAGGCTTTTCACGTCTCCCGACCCTGCAGGTGAAAAAGATGGCCACAAACTTCATCTGAATCCTCATTCCCTTGAGGAAATTAAAACCTGTTTTATAGAATCTGGTTTAAAGTCTGCAGAGCCCGGAGCAATTTTTCAGTTTGAGAGGCTGGGATATTTCAATGTTGACCCTGTGGATTCAAAAAATGAAAAACCTGTTTTTAACAGGGTAGTTTCACTTCGTGACACATGGGCAAAGATCGAGAAGGGACAAAAGAAATAATTGTATACCCCCCAACCCCCCGGAGCGGGGCTTAGAAAAGGTACTATTTGTCATTTGAATAGTCGCCTTTTTATTTTTGTCCTATATACCTGATTTTTAGATTTTGGATTGCCGAAATTGCCTTCAAATATGACAGGGGCATTTCAGTTTTTAAGCTATGAAGGGCAAAAGCGATATACCTGTTTGGATAAACTTTTCCTGATTTTGTGGAATCAACTAAATACCATCTTTTTTTGTAATATGCTTCAACCCACATATGATAAACAAAGACATTCTTCATTCCCTGAAATTTTCTTGCCAGGGTTATTCCAACAACTGCCCTGCAGGGAATTCCAATTGATCGCATTATCGCCATTGTTAGAATCGCATGCTCAGTACAGTCCCCCATTTTTGTTTTAATGATATTTATGGCCGGTGATAAGGGTATGCCCGTAATTTTTTTTGAAATATATTTATAAACAAAGCGTCGAATTGACTTTACGGGAGTTCTGGAGTGCTTGAATTTTTCTGCCAACTTTTTAATTTCCCTCCTGCCTAAATTAAGATAAGGAGTATCGTCCAGGTCCTTCCGGTGCGGTTTTACTTTTGTTTTTTTTTCAGCACCATTTTTGATTTCAATAATGCTTTTGCCTTGGGAATTTTTTACTCTGAGTATTTTTTGAAAGGCCGTTTTAATTACCTTAAAGTTTATGTCAGATGAATAAAGCCTGTACCTCGATGTACTGTTTCTGAATATTGTATATGAAAAATTATTAATACTAACCGAGTATATGGGATTGCCCCATGAATTGGAATTAATTATGAAAAATTGAATAAGAACAATTGGATAAATATAAATTTTTAAAATTTGTTTCATAAAAAATGAATAATATATATAAGTTTTCAGTCAAGTATAATATTATTTACATTTTGCAAATATTGTCTATATGCAAGAAGGCGACCAAACGTTTGGTTGCCTTCAATGAATTGAACATTTTTTCCCTGGTATATTTATTTAATTAAGAAATGTTATTCTTCTTGACATTGTTAATATGTGCTTGAAAATTCCGGTAATAAAAAATTTGGAGGAACTTACATGGGTGAAAAAACAGATTATACAACATACTTTTCTGAAGAAATTCAGAAGTTTGCCAAGGATGCCGTTACCAAGGATGCCCGCTGGATGGCTGTTATTGTAAAGGCCATGTATGAAAAGTACGGCCGTGAAGCCATTGATGTACTTAACGATGCTTTCTTTGAGTTCGGTAAACAGGAAGGAGAAAAATATAAAAAACTTTTGGGCTATGAAGGAAGGGAAGACGAGATCGATGTCCAGGTAGCCCTGCGGGATATATATCCCCAGGTGCATATGCATGCAGGTGCTGCAGGCCTTACCCTTGAAAGGGAAAAATTTGAGCCCGAAGAGAGTATATCATATTGTCACTATTGCTCAATGTATGAAGGCTGGAAAGATATCTGGGATGAATCATACTACATGTGTGAATTTATATCATATCATCATGACAGGGGTTTTATGGCAGGATTGAATCCCAAATTAGAGTGGACTGACCATGCCGAAAAGGACGGTGCCCCCGGTTTAGCCAGGGAGAAAGGCGATCCATGTAAAATGCGCCTTGTATTGAATAAGTAGATAAGTATTTAATTTTTAGTAAATAAATAAAATAAGAGTTGAGCAAACTATAATAAAAAAATTGGAGGATTTTTATGGCACCAAGACAAATACATGACCTTCAGCAAACGGTAATTTACGATTATCCCGTTCCCGATAAGGAGCAGGTTATAGTACTTCGCATGCCCATGGACTACCGCGGTGGTGACAATTACCAGGTTGTAATGGACATGGAATGTACTCCCGATGAGCTCTTCGATGCCATGCTGGATTTCGAGCTTCAGGCGGAGACTTCCCATGTTATCGACTGGGTAAAGGTAATTGAAAAGACCGATGAATGCATCAAGCTTGAAATGGCCATGCTCCCAGAAATGCATCCGGGAAAATTCCTGTATAAATACTATCCCGAGCGTGAAAACCTAAGAATTCACTGGTGGTGCTACGGCGTAGAGGGGGCCGGAGACAAGCAGATTTGGGACAGCATTGACGTGGTTGCACATGTTTATCCCTTCGGCAAATTTTCCAGGGCCATTTTTACGGAGAACTTCACCTACTGTAAGGGGCAGGTAACACCTGATGCCACTCCAATATTTACCGGTGTTGGCCATGATATAATTAACCGTGTGAAGGTAAGAAGGGAGAGGGGTAAAAAATAGCTTTAAATTTGATTTAAATTAAGGTGTAAGTTTATATATTCATTTTAGTAATGCGGCATCATTGATGTCGCATTATTTTTAGATTAATTTTTTTGAAATATTCTTCAGTGGTGGAGGGAAGTAAATGAGAGTCTTCATTATATCATTTTTTATTGCATGTGCCATTGGTATTATTGTTTTCAGGCTGCCCCTGATCTTTTCAAAAAATCTGGATATTTTTGGCAAAGACCCATTGCCCATGGCTTTCAGGTTTGCTGCTGAGGCAATATTGGCAATTCTTCTCATTTTAACGGGTGTTTCAATTATTCTGAAAAAAAAGTGGGAGATGGAACTTGTTTTCCTGTCATCGGGTTTTCTAATGACTTCTGCCATTAGTTCTGCCTTTCATTATTATTCTTTTTATCAGAATAAATTTTTCATGGTTTTAAGTATTATTGCTGCAGTCGTAACATTTGCGGTTTGCTTCTACATGTTTCTTGCATACACATACGGGTTCGATAAAAGCTATATTGCCCTGAGGGAAAGCAAGGCGCTTCTGCTTTTTTCAATGGGTATAATATTGTACGTGCTGATAATGTCTGCAGGTGTTTTTGCAGGCAGAAAGGAGTGGGTACTGCTTTCTGTATTATCTGCCGGCATGATTATATGGATAGTATCAACTATAAGGATGTTTAAATTGATATAGTTTAACTTGGTAAACAACAATATTAAACAAAAAATGGTGTTTAAATTTTTATAGTTGATGTTATTATTATTTATTATTAGCTTATTACAAACTGCATAATCTACCTCGCCCTCTCAAAACATGCAATTGGGCTTATAATTTTAAGTTAGTACTAATGTGGATAAAAATTTTCTATTGGATTACACTGAAAAATGTATTATGTAATTCTTAACTTGCCGGATAATATGCACTGCTTAATAAAATATATCTTGACATATTATTTTGATAAAATAGAAGTCGTCAATTCTATAATTCTACTTTTCACTTCGTTTAAATATCAATAAACGCCGAAATAGAAATTATTAATAAAATAAGGGGTAATATATCACTATGAAAAGAGTTGCGCAAACTATATTATTAATACCAATTTTTATCCTATGTATCTTATCGCAGGCTTTTTCATCTCAAAAAATGAAGATAGCCGTGATGGAAATGAGGGCTGATGGTGTGTCCAAAAGGACTGCAAAGGCTGTATCGAATATGATTAGAACAGAAATGATAAGAATGAAAAAGTTTACTGTCATTGAGAGATCCCAGATGAATATGATACTCAGGGAACAGGGATTTCAGATGACAGGCTGTACCGATCAGAAATGTGCAGTAAAAATGGGACGATTACTTTCAGCAAGAAAGATGCTTCTGGGTGAGGTTAGCTCTACTAAAGATAAAATAATTATAACAGTGAGGATTGTTGATGTAGAGAAGGGAGTTGCTGAATTTGCAGCCAGTGAGGATGCACGGAAAGAACGCTATTTAAGATCAGCCGTTAGAAGACTATCGAAACAATTGGTTCAGATAATTGAAAAGGACATGCTTGATAAGCAGAAGACAATGACAGGATATTACCTCAGGGGTCTTGTTCCCGGATGGGGGCAGTTTTATGCCAATAGCTATATTAAGGGGTCAATATTCCTGGGAACATTTTTTGCTGCAGGAGGGTTTATGACCTATGCTGTTATTGATTTTAATAAGAAAAATGACGCCTATAACAAACCGGGACAGCCTGATTACGATAAATTGTATGATGATAAAAAGAAAGCGGCGATTGTTGCTTACACCGGTATCGGTATACTGGTGGGTGTTTACTTAATAAATGTTTTAGATATAATATTTTTTAATAGTATTGAGATTGATGATGGCAGTGTTTCGTATAAACCAGGATTTAATAACATTATTTTTACATATGTTCCTGATTCTGAAGATAAAGGGAATCACCGGTTTATATTTGGATTGAAGTATACTTTTTAATCATACAAAACGAGGAGTTAAACCATGAAAACGATTATAAATAAATCATATCTTATTATCTTTATTATTGCTGCAATTTTTGTGATATCCTGTATTAACATTGACAGGAATAATCCGGATGATCCTAAAGCAGGAAATTTCAAAGCCCCGGCGCTTTCAGCAGTACAGCAATTATCCTTTGGTGACAGGGACTTTGATGAGGACCAAATTTCAGGAACGCTGAAATTTTCTGTCCCTTTAGATGAGGTGGGCATTTTAGAGTATCGTATTTATTGGGGCTCTACAGCAACAGATAAACTTAACGGAGAAAATGTAATTGCAACTTTTACTGCCGACGGCAGTGATAAAAATTTCACATTTTCAGATAATACACCAGTACCCGGAGGGGCTGAATACTTACTTGTTTATTCTTCAGGCGAATACGGGGAGTCGTCAGTTCCTGTGAGTATGGAAATCAAGGACAGGGTTGTTAAGATGGTTAAAGACATTGTTACCGGGACAACCGGAACATTCCCGTCATTTATGACAGCCGTTGGCGATAAACTATTATTTACTGCCAGTGGCAGTAATGGGATTGAACTGTATGTCAGTGATGGGAACGAGTCGGGAACATATGAGGTAAAAAATATAAATTCAAGCGGTGATGCATTTAATAGTTCGCCAGGTCCCGGAGAATGGATGGTTAATTATAACGGTACTTTATACTTTTCTGCCAATGATGGAACGGGCGGGGGATATGTGTTATGGAAGAGTGATGGTACGGAAATAAATACTGAAAAGGTGCAAACATCAGGTACTATAGCATCAAGTATTAAATATATGACAGTATGCAATAATACGCTTTTTTTTCAGGGAACAAATGTCGGAGATATTGAACTCTGGTCTACTAACGGCACCAATGGCGGAACATCCATGATTACAGATTTAAACGTTAATGGCAGTTCAAACCCAAGGTATCTTGTTGCTGCCGGAAATACTCTTTATTTCACGGCAAATTTTGATGATAACATTCTGGCAAGGGGATATGAACTTGGAAAGAGTGACGGCACACCTGATGGTACTGACATAGTCTCTGATTTGGTTTTCGGTGCTACAGGTTCAAACCCCGATTATCTTACTGCGGTGGGGAGTGTAGTGTTTTTTGAAGCAAACGCTGGAACAACATATGGATCTGAACTTTACAAATCACCCGGGTTTTCCCAATTCATTGAACTTGTTAAAGATATCAATCCTAATAGCTCTAATTCAAATCCAAATAACCTGACTGATCTTAATGGCACATTAATGTTTACGGCAACAGATTCAAATGGAAACCAGTTATGGAAGTCTAATGGAACAGATGGAGGCACAACAAGGCTTTCCGATTCGCTTGATTCACAAACTGCATATCTCACTGTCGCGGGAAAATACCTCTATTTCAGGGGCCGTGACGGAGAAGGTGGAAAGGAACTCTGGAGAAGCGATGGTACGGTTGATGGTACTGTTATGGTAAAGAATATCAACGATGGTGGTGATGCATGGCCTATTCACCTTAAAGGATTTGGAGACCTTCTTTTCTTTCAGGCTACTGATGGAATTAACGGCAAGGAACTATGGATCAGTGACGGCACTGAAGGGGGAACATTTATGGCCAAGGACATCTTTCCACTGGGTGATTCAGCACCTATGAATTTTGAGCCTGTGGGTGATAAGTTGTTTTTTAGTGCAGCTCATCCGGATTACGGCAGGGAACTTTGGGTTTATTATGAAAAATAAAGATTTCATTGTAGATACTTTGTAATATTTACCAGAAGAATTATCAACAATTATTGACATCTATTCTGGCGCTGTCAAAAATATATTACTGCAAAAATAATATTATTTGAAGGTGATTTTATGAAATTTAGATTAAATTTTTCATTTGTATTGGCAGTTTCTTTAATGCTTCTGACAGTTATTCTTTTTGCTGGATGTTTTAATGATGGAAAGGATGACAATAACACTTCCGGAGAAACTATAGAGGGGTGTATGGACGTTAATGCTTCAAATTATGATGCTGAAGCTAACACTGATAATGGCACCTGTGTTTATGATGTAACTTTTCAGGTTGACATAATACCTGAGACACCAGGTACGGTGACTGTGTTTGGATCAATGAATAACTGGAATAGTTCTGAGTTTACTATGACCGATTTAGGATTATCGGGTATTTATAGCATTACTCTACAACTACCAAAAGGGACATACCAATATCTTTTTTCGTATAATAGCACAAGCGAGTCCATCCCGGATGTAGGTTCCGGCGGAACCTGTGATGTCGTAACTGATCCGGATTTCAATAATCGTGGTATTCTTGTTGATGGTCCCGTCACAACGCCTGTGCTTATATTAGGAGAATGTAGTTCAAATGTGGGCTGTACTGATCCAGTGGCTTCTAACTATTCTGCTACAGCTACTTTGAACAACGGTACATGCATATATGATTAGAATTGCAAAGTTGATGAAAACTGTAGAATCTATATAATATATATTTGATGATAAATGTTTTAGGGTATATGTATATATGGTAAAACTATTTATTCCTGCCTGTAAAGGACTCCCGGATGGAGGCTGCTGTGGGGATCAAGTTTTTTTACAATCTTTTTTGCCAGTCCGTATATGGGCCCGGTGCTTTTATAGCCCTCTCTTGGTATCCTGTTGTAGGGGAGCATGAGAAGCTTTCTCATCATTCCGTACCTGGGAAAAGTTGCACCAACGCGCTTGGCAAGGTTCTGCCATTTTTTATCCCCCGGGTGTACATCAATGCCATGCTCGGCAAAGTGGTAGTGCCCTCCCTCAAAGGGGTAGGCTATTATGGAGCGCCAGTATTCGGCGTGCCCAAAATCGGGGTCTCCATACTCAGGGTCATCCATTATCGCCTGTGAATAAGCCCTGTACTGGTCCGGCAGCCTGTCCGGTGTGGGGAATCCTGCCGTGGTCCAGTTAGTTCCCCTGGAGCCCCAGTAGCGCATGGAAAAGTCTGAATAAAAGCTGCCCGACATACCCAGGTGCGACTCAACAAAACTCTTGTACGGTGGAAATTTATCGGTAAGAATTATGCCTTTTGTTTTTTTAGCTATGTCCCTTACCACTCCTTCCTCATATTCTACGGTACGCCTGGTTCCCTCAAATGACATTATGAGCTGAAACTCCGGGTTGGCCCGTATCATCCGTTCAATTGCTTCCCGCCTGTCGGTAAAATAGGATGAATATTTATTTCCGCCGTAAAGGTTAAGGCCCTTTCCGATTTCCATTCTTGCAATTTCCTGGAAAGCGGATATGGCATCGTCAATATTTTCGTATGATATCCACAGTTCTTTGTAGTGATCGCCCCTGAGCCAGCATTTTATTGTTAGTTCTGTGACGATGCCCACGGTACCAATAGAATATACGGGCAGCATGTGCAGGTCCGGGCCGGGTCCGTGCGGCCAGAAGTCCTTTTGTGTCAGGGGGTCGGCCCCGGAACCGACTTTAACAATGTCACCGTTCGGTTTAATGAGCTTGTATCCCATGATGCTCTGGTCCTGCCTTCCAATACGGTTAGTTACCTTGAGGCCCAGGCCCACGAAGAAATTGGACATGAGTGATACCGTTGACGGGGCTCCCGGTACGGGAATATACATACCCCTTTTCTGCAATTCACATGATACCCTGGCAATGGATACATAGGGCTGTACGGTTACTGTGCAGTTTGTTTCATCAATATCAATGAGCTTATCCATGCGCTTCAGGTCCAGCAGTATACCCCCCCGCGGAGGAACACACATTCCCGTAATATTTAAACCTGTAACCTGGATCGTTATGGGCGCTTTAAATTTTTTTGCAATGGCCATGACCTTCTGGACTTCCTCATCAGTGCCGGGGAGGACCACGTAAAAGGGAGGCCTTATTACGGAATCGAGGTTTATGGGGAACAGGTTGATATCCCTGCAGTAGGCATGTATGATTTCAGGGTCTGCGGAAACCCACCTGTTTCCAACAATGTTTCTCAGTTCAAGCGTTAATGGATCATCGTAGCGTTCCATCTATTTAACCTCGGCAGTTTGATTTACAAGTTCGGCAAGGTCCATTATTTCAACATCATTTGCCTTGCATGGGCCCCAGAGATTGCCTTTGCATCCCGGACAGGATGTTACAACAGTATCAGCCTTTACGAAATTTACTTCTTCCATCCTTTCCATGGCAATCCACTGAGAGTATTCGCCAAATGCTTCATGCACTCCGCCGCCGGAACCGCAGCACCAGGCATTTTTCCTGTTCCTGGGCAGTTCCACAACTGTTGCATCTTTTATTGAAGATAGAATGGCCCGGGGAGCTTCATATTCACCCTCATGTCTTCCCAGGTAGCAGGGATCGTGAAAGGCGATGTTCTTTTTTTTGCTTCCCAGTGAAAGTTTTCCCTCTTTTATTTGTGAGTCAATAAATTGGCTTAAATGGATGGCTTCAAATTCCTTTGGCATGCCAAATTTTTCAATACTGTTAAAGGTATGAAAACACTCGGCACAACTGAAAAGGACCATTTTTACACCTGAAGCAGAAATTTTATCAACATTATGCTTAATAAGTTTAAATGCCTCTTCTTCTTTGCCAATATCAATTAATGGCCTGCCGCAGCATCGTTCATCTTCTATTAAGCCTACCTTAAGGCCCAGTTTATCTGTTAGCAACTCATATGTATTCTTTGCGATTTCAGTTCTTCTGAATGATGACCTGCATCCCACAAAATATAGAATGTCTGCCTCTTCTGCTTTTGTGATTTTGCCTTCAGTGAGCCAGGCGGTCCTGTCACGGTTATTTCTGTTGAGCCTGTTGTGGTTCTTTTCAATGCTTTCTTCTATTTTTTTATGTTCAGGTAAAATCTCGCCATCATTTTGAACAAAGTGTTCACGGAGTGCCATTATGGTTTTCAGGGGATAGAGGCCCTGTGTGGCATGGCACCATTCTTCACAGTGACCGCAGGTTGTGCAAGTGTAAAGGATATGCCTTAACCTTTCTGTCATTCCCAGGTTGCCGTCAATGACCTGCCTGGTTATTTCATTCCGGCCGCTGGCAAAATAGGATTCAAACTTAAAATAATCTCCGGGCGGGCATTGCCTGCCAAATTCTTCCTGTTCAGTATCGGAGGGGAAAACATTGCGGCAGTAACCGCATTTTGCACAGCGCCAGACCATTTCATAATAATCTGACAGTGTTTTTCTTTCTATGGGATAACAATATTCTTCGGCCATATTTAATTCCTATATGTCAAACTTTCCGGGATTCATGATATTTTCAGGATCAATTACCTCTTTAAAATCCTTAATTAATTCTTTGTACGCATTTGCCTTGCTGAAGAGTTTTGTACTCCACTCTCCGTAGGGCCTTGAGAAAAAAGCTCCCATCTTTATGAGGGTTTCGCTGAATACTTCAAAAAACTTTTTAACCAGCATATGGTCCTGGGGATTTTTCGGGTCGCTGTAAAAGGAGTATTGGAAATGATAGCTTCCGGCTTCAACCGGCAGCAGCAATTGTCCAATGTCATTTGGATTGTATTTGAAAGCGCCTGCCATTTGGCCCAGTACAAACCCGAACATGGGTACCTGCATTGCCGTACATATAAATGGTATAACATTGTAGGCCCCTTTAATTTTTTTAAACCGCTCATACCCCATGGGATAATCAATTTCATCCAGTATTTTCTGAGAGGCATCCTTATCTCCCTTCAGTGAATCTTCAATTTTAAAATTGAGCTTTTCAGAAAGGTCTTTCAAATCTTCTGCCTGGTATTCAATCCTTTCCTTTTCGCCCCTGAGAACAACTACGGCGGTAACGGCAGGCAGGGAAGCCTTCAGTGATTCAAAATTTTTGGCATCTTCAGAGAGCATTCCCGCAAGGTAAGCTGAATTGGCGATAAAGAATTCAACGGCACTGTTAAGCCTTTTAATTTCTTTTATAACTGGAATTGTTTCAGCAAAGGCATTGAAAGGGATAAATACTACTTTTTTATGTTCATAATCGGTTTTTAGCTTAATAGTAGCCTTTGTTACAATGCCAAGTGTTCCCTGTGAGCTGTACCACACCTTGTTAAGAAATGCGGGAGGTCCTAAAAAAGGCATGTAGGGCTTTTCGTTAAAGATAGGAAGCCCTGCGGAACCAATTTTTATCAACTCACCGCTGGCAAGCATGGTCTCCATTGTGAGAATATTATCTCTATTGTACCTGGGCCAGGAATAGAGGGGTGACATTTCAATATAGGATGAAATTACTGAGGAATCAGCCGGCAGCTCCAGGGGCATTTGTACCCTCAGTCCCTTTTCCTTTGCCTGTTTTTGCAGTTCCTCGAAAGTAACCCCGGGGTCGATCATTGCGTTCCTGGTTAATTCATCGATGAAGTGTATTGTTTTGAATTTTCTCATGTCAATGGTAATGCCCGGTATTGTGGGGATGGAGGCGCCATGGCCGTTTTTACCGGAACTAAAGGGTGTTACCGGTACTTTGTTAATTCGTGCAACTCCAAGGATACTCCTCAGTTCTTCCGCACTGCCAACCTTAACTGCCATTATGGGAGATCTATCGGGAATAAAGCTTATATTGCCTTTTGAGTACGGCTCCAAACCTTTGGGGTCGGTTATAACGTTATCCTTTCCCACAATAGAATTAATCTGATTTATAATATCCAAATCCCATACCTCTTGAAATTTTTCTAATAGTTTTCCACCCTGTTCCAGAGTTCCCCGTCAAATTCCACAACTTCCTGCATTGCAACTAAAACTTCCAGTATTGTTACCCAGTCTGAATGGGGGAGGTTATCTGAAAAGGTAATCTTCACATCATCCATACCCATGAGGAAGAGCCACCTGTATCTGCCCAGGAGGCCCATTTTAAAGAGTTCCATTGATAGCTCTAAGGTGAGGTGCGGTTTTTCCCAGTTGCCGCCTGTGACTTCAAACTTATTGTCCTTTAATGATATGATGAGCCCCGTGGAGTCATTGGCATCAGTTATTTTAATTCCCACGATTTCACAGTCTTTAAGAAGGCTTTCACCGCCAAAGGGATAGCACTTAACTGCCCTTGCCACAGCACTGATTCCCTGCTGGCGTGCGCGGTGGTAATGTCCGTCCGGTGTGCCGCTGAATGCTTTAAACCCTTCCAGCCTTCTCTGAAGTTCTTTGTCAGAATTTAGGTATGCTTCAAGTTTTTTGTTAAAATCTGTTAACATTCAGCCTCCCACATTTCAAAACAGTGTTTTATTTGTGTTCAGGTTTATTTTTTAATGTTGAGGGGTTCATGGGAAAAATATTCAGTCATATTTTTCCCGATAATAATATATGATAATGTAATTAAAAGAGTTCACAATATCTAATTGTCAAGAAAAAAATTTATAGTAGTTTATTCAAAAATAAGCTCAAACCTGTTGTTTAACATTGTTATTGAAGCCTTTTGAGTAATGCCATTACCGTCAATATAAAAATCGATGAGCTTAAAGTTTTCAATTGCCTGGACAACATGGTAAAGCTCCTTTTCTTTGCCATTAATTTCGATTTTTTTTATGCCAATAACCTTTATTGTGGCTTTGATGGTATCATCAATTTCCACGGAAGGGTCATAGAGGTTAGATTTTATTTTAACTCCCTTTTTGAATTTATTCTTAATGAGTTCATTTATGAAATAATTGCCGTCGAAGATGAATGCTTTTTTAAGTCTTATGTTATATTTTTTTTTATCAACCATTAATTTTACCATGTCATCTTTTATGATGGCAACTTTTCTAATTTCCTGCGTAACTCCTTCATTGATTGACCTGTTGTATACTTCAAGTTTTAGCGGCTTGAAGTCCATGGTTTCTGTAATTATCTGCCTTGATAAATTTTTTACATACCCCGCTTCCATTTGCATTTCAGTTGTATTGACATATCTGTTATCTTCAATTTTATTTTCAAATGTAGCTTTACCCAGCTCCACTCCGTTTACAAGGAGTTTGTATTTCCATTTACCCAGGGGTATTGTGCCAGGGATCTTTCTGCAAGAGAATAGAAATAATATGGCGATAAAACAAAGGGATACTTTCTTCATTATAACTATTTCCTATATATTTTTCTTTGAAAAATGATCAAAACCAGTGATTTCAATTTCATTCTTTTCTTCACCGGATATTAAGTAGTATTTTTTATCAACTATCTCTCCAATTGGGGTTATTTTTATTCCGTCAATTTCATGTAAAGCTTCGTCCCCCCTTTTTTTTGATGATGTAAATAGCAGTTCATACTCTTCGCCGCTGAAGAGGGCAAATTTACCGGGATGCCCTTTTTCCATTTCTAAATATTTTTTTAATTCTTCAGAAACAGGCAGTTTATCTTCATATAAAGAAAATCCCTTTTTGCTGCTCAGGCATATATGGCCAAGGTCTGTGAGCAGTCCGTCCGAAATATCTATCATTGCAGTGGGTGAGAATTTATCAACGATTGATCCGGCTATATCAATCCTGCATTGGGGACGATTATGCTTTTCTACCAGGTTTGGATGTTTATCCTTGTTTTTATTTTTTTTTGAATTCAATATTCCCATGCCCGCAAGTGAATCACCCAATGTGCCTGTTACATATATGGTGTCCCCCGTATTTGCCCCATTTCTTAAAATTGGCATCTGTTGACATTCACCATAGACCATTATATTTATGACAATTTCTTTCGCGCCTGATGTATCTCCACCTGAAATTACAGTTCCCCATTTGCCGGCTGCTTCAACCATACCTTCATAAACAGAGAGGATATATTCTTCGTCTGTATGTTCCGGTATACCCATTGAAACAAAAGCGAGTTTAGGGACTCCTCCCATGGCAGCAATATCGGAAATGTTTGATGTCATCGCTTTGTAGCCTATATTCTGCGGCGTTGTCTGTTTAGTAATAAAGTGGGATGATTCAATGCTGATGTCTGTTGTGAAAAGGGCGTATTTTCCATCATTGATTTTGTATACCGCACAGTCATCACCGATGCCCGTTACAAGATCCTCCGGGTACGGCATCCCCTTTGAGTTAATGAGTTTGCTTATTTTGCCGATTAATTTTAATTCGCTTTTTATCATTATGAGCAGTATTTTTTAAAACAAAATTCAATCCTCTTTCTGCACCTGTCAAAACCGATTACAGGCAGTGCAAGGCCCAGATCGGGTCCCTTTAACCGGCCCGTGATAAGTGCACGCACAGGCATAAAAAGCTCTTTGCCCTTTTGCCCGGTTTTATCTTTAACAAGGTTTATAAGGTCAGTTGAGTAATTGTTTTCGTTGAGGTCACCGCCAAGCAGTTCATTGGCCGCTTTAATGATATTTATTGAATAATTTTCACTTAGCATTTTGTGAGCATCTTCATCGGGCTCGCAAACTTCATCGAGGAACATGCCGATTAGACTATTGATGTCGGGCAAAAGTTCACAATAACTCCGCAAAATGGAGACTATATTTTCAAGTTCATCCCTATCCATGCTGTCTGCAGAATAACCTGCCTTTTCAATATATGGGATAAATTTTTCAGTTATCTCCTTGAGGTCATAATTCCTGATGTAGATGCCGTTCATCCATTTAAGTTTTTTGAAATCGAATATGGCCGGGCTGTTGGGGAGTTTGTCAATTTCAATTTCCTTAATTATATCATCCATTGAGAGGATTTCCTCTTCCGATTCCGTTGCCCATCCCAGCATGGAAAGATAATTCGCAATGGCTTCGGGAAGATAACCCTCTTCCCTGTAAACAGCCACTGAAGTGATGCCGTGGCGTTTGCTGAGTTTTGACCTGTCGGGCCCCAGGACCAGTGCATGGTGCGCGTATTGGGGAACCTCAAAACCCAGTGCCCTGGCAATGAGTACCTGTTTTGGGGTATTTGAGAGGTGGTCCTCACCCCTGATAACATGCGAAATTTTCATTAAAGTATCATCAATTACAACAATATAGTTATAGATGGGGATGCCGTCTGAGCGGACAATGATGAAATCGCCTCCAATATTATCGCTGTTGAAAACAGTATCTCCCTTCACATGGTCATTGATTGTGATAGTCTCGTTTTGGGGGACTTTAAATCTCACCGTGGGCTTTATTCCGCTGGATTCTAAATTGTCTCTTTCCTCTTTGGACAGGTCCCTGCATTTTCCATTGTATACAATATCCCTTTTCTCTTCATCAGCTTTTTTTCTCATCTCCGCCAGTTCATCCTGGGAGCAGTAACAGTAGTAAGCTTTGCTTTCTTTAATAAGTTTATCAGTGTATTCCCTGTAGATGTCAAACCTCTCTGACTGCCTGTAAGGTCCGTATTCTCCCCCTGCATGGGGGCTTTCATTCCATTCAATTCCAAGCCATTTCAAATCTTCAATAATCGATTGTTCCGATTTCTTGGAGCTTCTCTCCATATCTGTATCTTCAATTCTCAGTATAAAGCCTGCGTTATTCTTTTTTGCAATCAATAAGTTCAGCATTGCCGTCCGTGCATTTCCAATATGCAGGTATCCTGTGGGGCTTGGTGCAAATCGTACTCTCATTCACATCTCCTGTATTTGTTTGTAATCAAAAAAATCTCACTAAGTTCACAAAGTTTTGATTTAAATAATTTTATATTTATCCCTTAAATAGTTTATTAAAATTAAGCAATTGTCAATATTTTTAACATTAATTTATAAATACTGTTATTTCCTTTGTGAGCATTGCGTGCTCTGTGTGAAATTTTTAGAATTTTTCGTTAAATACTAAAATCTAACTAATTAATAATCATACAGGTTTGCTGAAGGTCTACCTGTAACTATTTCATTGGTATCTCTGTCAATCTTATTAACTAACTTTTGAATCTTTTCAACAGTTTCATCATCAAATAATACCTTGTCACATCTTGTGCATTTGTGAGCGGGAATATTATCAATTATAAAAGTGAAGTTTTTCTTGCTGGCACGGTAAGATGATTTCCCATCCAATAATGCTCCACCACATTTACATTCCATTTTTTACTCCAGAAATATATTGCTCTTATTAAATAGTGTCATAGCGAGCGGAGCGAAGCTATCAATTTAACCCGCAGGGGATTGCTTCGTCACTACGTTCCTCGCAATGACGTTTTTTTATCATAGAGTCGTTACTCTATTCCTCGCAATGACTGCATATAATAAAATCCTCCAAAATCATAATATATTGTCAAGATATAATTTTTGATTAAACTTTTTTATTGACACATGGGAAGCTTTTTAGAAATATATATATCATGAAAAATCAATATGAAGAAGCCGCGGAAGTTATAAAAAATTCATCGAGCTGTATTGCGCTTACAGGGGCAGGCGTATCTGTTGAGAGCGGGATACCCGATTTCAGGAGTGCCGGAGGCCTTTGGGAAAAGTACGACCCGGCAATTTATGCGAGTATTGATACTTTTAATTCAGATCCGGAGATGGTCTGGGAAATGCTTTTTGATATGGCCGATCTTACTGTAAACGCAAAGCCCAATGCGGGGCATCTTGCCCTTGCTGAACTTGAAGAATTGGGGTATTTAAAGACCATAATTACCCAGAACGTTGATAACCTCCACCAGGAGGCGGGCAATGAATCTGTCATTGAGTATCATGGTAATAACAGCAGCCTGGAATGCATGAAGTGCGGAAATATATATAAGGCAGATGAGTTTAAGATTGACGGAGAAACAGCACCGGAATGCAAAGACTGCAATAAGATATTAAAACCCACAGTTATATTTTTTGGAGAGATGATTCCTAAAAAGGCATTGATGGAATCTCAAATTCTTGCCGAGTCTGCCGATGTCGTTCTTGTTTGCGGCACATCTGCCGTTGTTTATCCCGTTGCAGGTATACCCCTTATTGCTAAGCAGAATGGCGCAACACTCATTGAATTTAATCTTGAGGAAACAGGTTTAACCGGAAATGTAACGGATATATTTATCAAGGGGCCCACGGGAACAACCTTGCCGGAACTTATTAAACATATAAAAGTGTAATTTCTCAAATCAAATAACGAGGTCTCAGCAATTGAACAGAATTAAGGTTCTTCCCG
>JBHPHB010000036.1:0-19563 GCA_042569985.1 Spirochaetota bacterium
TTACTCTGAGCATATTGTTGCTTGACATAGAAATCATAAAATTTTTATGTATATCCCTTAAAATATTTTCAGATATCCCAGGCTGGAGGATAACTTGGCACTTAGAATTTACAATACATTGAACTATACCGTTGACGAGGTTATACCGGGAGGAGAAAAAAAGGATAACATTGATGACTATCCTCCCGTTACCATATATTCATGCGGGCCCACTGTTTACAGCTATGCCCACATTGGGAACTTCCGCACTTTTATCTTCAACGATTTTCTCAGGCGCTACCTGAAGTTCAGGGGCTTTAAGGTTAACCATGCAATGAACATAACCGATGTGGATGACAAGACTATTGAGGGTGCCAGGAATGAAAACATATCCCTGAAAGAATATACAGAAAAATATACAAAAATATTTTTTGACGACCTTGCCGCTTTGAATATCGAGCCCGCCGAGCACCATCCAAAGGCAACTGAATCCATTGATGACATGATAGACATCATGAATAATTTAAATGATAAAGGATTTCTATACGAGAAAGATGGTTCCCTCTATTTCAGCATCTCAAAATTTGAAAAGTACGGCAGGCTGAGCAGGCTCGATACCAGGGAGATTCAATCGGGCCTCAGGTATGATACTGATGAATACGAAAAGGACGATGTGAGGGATTTTGCCCTGTGGAAGGCGCCGAAGGAAAATGAAATATCATGGGACACACCGCACGGTAAAGGAAGGCCCGGATGGCACATTGAATGCTCTGCCATGATACGGAGGATATTTAAAGGCACAATTGATATCCACACCGGCGGGGTTGACCTCATCTTCCCGCACCATGAAAATGAGATTGCCCAGAGCGAGGCAGCCTATGACGAGAAGTTCGTGAGGCACTGGATACATATTGAGCACCTCCTTGTTGACGGCTCAAAGATGTCCAAGTCAAAGGGCAACTTCTATACATTGAAGGACCTCCTCAACAGGGGTTTTTCACCCCGCTCCATCAGGTACCTGCTCTACTCGGCCCACTACAGGAAGCAGCTAAATTTTACCTTTGAAGGAATCAAGCAGGCCCACCAGGCACTTGAAAGAATTGACAACCTCACATTCAGGCTCAATGATATAAAAGAAGAGGGGAAAGAAAATCCCCTGGTTCAGTCGCTCACGGAAAAAATGCTGAACGATTTTACGGACACCGTGGATGACGACCTAAATATATCCGGAGGGCTTGGTGTATTTTTTGAATATATCCATTCAATAAACTCACTCATATCCGATAACGGCATATCAAAACCTGATGTTGATAAAATACTGGCCGCCCTGAAAAACCTGGATGAAGTCTTTGGTTTTATCTTCTACGAGGAGAGCTCAAATGATGTGGATGCGGAGAGGATCGAAAAGCTGATAAATGAAAGAAATGAAGCAAGGGCGC
Organism: Spirochaetota bacterium; assembly: GCA_042569985.1. Lineage (GTDB taxonomy): Bacteria > Spirochaetota > UBA4802 > UBA4802 > UBA5550 > JBHPHB01. The sequence goes on from JBHPHB010000036.1 coordinate 1,419, forward strand.
AAAAGAACTTTCAGAGGTCTGATGAGATAAGGGACTTGCTCATTGAAGAAGGCATAATACTTGAAGATACAAAAGACGGCACGCGGTGGAAAAAAAAGAAATAATATACGGAAGAAATCCCGTTCTTGAATACATAAAAAGTGCCGGCACGGGCAAGGGAATTGAATTATACATTTCGGAAAAGGCCCATGGAAAAATAATCAACACAATCACCGGTGAAGCAAAGAAAAAGAACATAAAAGTCAACTATAAGGATAAAAGATTTTTTTCGGACTTCAGTTCTTCGTCAAAACACCAGGGCGTATTATTAAAAACTCCAAAGGAACAGTTTAAGGCAACAGAAAAGGACCTGCTTAAAACGGCCAGAGATAAAAATGGAGTTCTCCTGCTCCTGGACCAACTTCAGGACCCCCACAACGTTGGTTCAATCATCAGGACAACGGAGGCGCTTGGCGGTGACGGCATCATCATAACAAAATCGCATTCATCAGATATCAATCCCACCGTAATAAAATCATCAGCAGGTGCAACTGCGCACATCAATATACTTGCCGTTTCAAACATTACGGGCTTTTTAAAAAAGGCAAAGGAGATGGGCTTCTGGATAATCGGTACAAGTGATGACGGCACCAGGGACTTAGGGGACATGGAGGGTATAAGGCCGGCCATCCTTGTAATCGGAAGTGAAGACTCCGGCGTGAGGGCTGTGATCAAAAGGGACTGTGATATTATTGTAAAAATTCCGCTTAAAGGAAAGATCAATTCCTTAAATGCATCTGTTGCAGCTGGAATTGTGATGTATGAAATTTTAAAGGAAAAATAATTACCTAAATTTTTTTATATTAATGAACTGTATTAGCTCTATCCAATAGACCGAAGAGCTTCCTCTTCTAAATTGTACATATCAATTAAATCGGTTAATTCCACGGTTTTCAATACTTTAAGAATCAAAGGGTTAACATTACTCAATATTAATTTCCTTCCTGTTTCACCCAGTTTTTTAATACACGTCACCAGAACACTTATTCCGGGACTGCTCATGTATGTTACATCTGAAAAATTAATAATAATTTTATTGAGGGGATTATTATCTATTATTTCCATTACGGATACTTCAACTTCAGATGAAATATTGGCATCTACGGAACCCTCAATATATATTACCGTAACTTTATCAATTGTCTTTTCTTTTATATTCATATTAAACCGGGAAAATACATCCAAATCATTTTGAGGATATTTCTAAAATTTACCCTTTGTAGTGTCAAGATTAAAATCATTCTTATTTTTATAAAATTATTTCGATTCTATTTCAACATACATTCTCACCTAACAGCCCTGTAATAGTTAATTTTATATTTTCTTGCATTGAGTACAAACTTCTTAAACATCGACGCAATTTCGGGGAACTTCCCGGCAAGATTTTTCTTTTCCCACCTGTCCTTGCTCACATCATAGAGCTCTTCATATTTGTCATTCATCCTTAATATATATTTCCACTTTCCGTCGCGCACACCCACATAATCCTTCGTCCACTGCGTATGGAAATAGGCCAACTTCTGGGGATGGTCAGACAAAAGAGAGATGCCCTCGTGCTCCTTTTCCTCTGGGATTCTCAGCATATCTAAAACAGTGGGGACAATGTCAACATTCCTTGAAATACCCGAATAGAGCCACCTTTGGGGGAAAAGCTTTTTGTTGTATATCAAAAAAGGAACATGCACGTTCTCTTCATATAAAAAGAGCGCGTGAAGATAATTTCCCATGTGCTGGAAAAATGCCTGCCCGTGGTCTGCAAAAAGAAAAAAGAGTGTATTTTCCATAAGGCCCTCATTCTCTAAACGGTCAACAAGCTCCCCCACTACTGCGTCAGAATAATGAATAGAATTAATATACCTCTTCCAGCGCCTTTCTTTTTTTGTGCCCCGGGGCTTCACAATTTCATACTTTTTATGGGGCACAACATATGGATGGTGCGGAGCGGCGGGCATAAATGTTATAAAGAAGGGCTTACCGCTGTTTCTCCTGATAAACTTAACTGCCGGGTCAATCATCTCCCTGTCATCGGCAGCCCAGCTCATAATAGCCCTGTATTTCCGGTTCTTCAATGACCTGGAATCCTTCATCTCATCAACCTTGCGGTGCCTGAGGTACCTGTGGTTTGCAAAATTCCGCAGGCTCCCGCTGTGATATACTGCGGTGGAATACCCCTTCTCACTTAATATTTCAATTATAGATTTAACCTTCATGCGGGGATAGAGGTTAGTAACCCATACCTCAGATGGAGGCTCATATGAAGATGAAAGTACGGTAATCCGGGAGTTCACAGAAAGGGGAGAATGCACATAATGGTTGGGGGAAACAAAGCTGTTTTTCCCAAGCCTCTCCCAGTTCGGCGTAACCTTTTTTCCGTTAACTGTTTTGCCGAGATAGTACTGGCATGTTGATTCAAAAAAATAGAATATAATATTGTACTGCTTGCCCCTTTTAACAGGAAGCCTGGGGTGGGCCCTGTTTGTCACCAGTGAATCCGTGTTTAACCGGAACTTGAAATTCTTATAATCTGACTTGGAAGAGTTAATCCTCCTGTGAGATTTCATCCGGGGATTATATGTAAAATATTTTTCAATGACCTGGAAGGGATTTACAGCATAATCCTCTATGGGAAACCTGGAATACTTAAGGATAACTCCCTGGATATAATTTCCCATAAATACCCTTTCATTTTTTGATGGAGTCCATGCGTATAAAAGTGATATCAGGGCAATAACCAGTACCTTAAAGGACCAGATCTTTATTATATTTAGCTTCTCCATATTTTTACTCATAAGATATATAATAACAACTGCAAAGCTCACAACAAGTATAACTGAAGCCAGGTAAACATAGTAAATTGGCGTTATTTCAAAAAGAGCTGAAAAAAGAATTGCCTTCCAGAACCCGCCCAGGCCGGCACTGACCGTAGTTAATTTAGCAGGGGCCTCAAATATCCTGAAGTAACTGAGGCTGAAATAATATGTGATTGTCACAATGAGTAAAATAATTGCCATAATTATGTATGGCAGCCTTTTAAACTTGCAAAAGATTGAATATAATATGAAAATAATGAAAAAGATTATTAATATCACAAGTACATCGTTACCGGCCGTATAGTAAATATATACGGGAAAGTTCAAATTCGAGAACCCCGGATAGACCGCCTTTATAACCTGCAGGTATAAATATCTATAGATAAGGGTGAGAAAAAAACTTCCCGTCAATGTTACTGCCAGCAAAAAAGAGAACCTGCGAAAAGATATATTTTTAAATATGCTGTTTTTATCCCAATTCATTATTACCATTAACCCGATGATCAATTGGGTATATTAATGTATAAATAAGTGTCAAGAAAAAATTTTTACGACTTTTCAGGATAATTGCTTGAAATCCCACAAAAAAATGATTGCCTTTTGACAGGTAAAAACAATCTTGTTAAAAAACAGGTAAATATAGATGGATCTTAATAAAATCAGAAATTTCTCAATAATTGCGCACATAGACCACGGAAAATCCACCCTTGCGGACAGGTTAATTGAAAAGTGCAAACTCATTGACCAGCGGGACAAGATGGACCAGATCCTTGATACAATGGATATTGAGCGTGAAAGAGGCATAACTATAAAGTCAAATGCCGTTTCACTCAACTATACATCGAAAAACGGTGAGAACTATATCTTCAACCTTATTGATACGCCGGGGCACGTGGATTTTACCTATGAGGTTTCACGGTCACTGGCGGCATGTGACGGGGTGATCCTCATAGTTGATGCAACACAGGGAGTGGAAGCACAGACCATTGCAAACCTCTACCTTGCTCTTGAAAATGACCTGGAAATACTTCCGGTAATTAATAAAATTGACATGCCCAACGCCGACATTGAAAACACAAAGAAGAGCATTGAGAAAAGCCTGGGCCTGGACCCGGCTGATGCAATCCTTACATCGGCTAAGGAAGGTACGGGTATTGAGGACCTCCTTGAAGCAATAGTTGAATTTATCCCTCCCCCAAAGGGAGATGAATCAAAACCGCTGAAAGCACTGATATTTGATTCAATTTTTGATAACTACCTGGGTGCCATAATAAAAGTCAGAATTTATGACGGCTCAGTTAAGAAAGACGATATAATAAAACTCTATTCAACGGGAAAGACTTATACTGTAACGGAAGTGGGGGTTTTCAGGCTCGACCTGGAAAAGAAGGATAAGCTTTTGCCCGGCGAGGTGGGCTATATAGTTGCAGGCATAAAAACCGTTGAGGATACAAAAATCGGGGATACGGTAACCCTTGCAGATAATGCCGCACCGGAACCCATGAAGGGATTCAAAGATGTAAAACCCATGGTTTTCTCGGGACTTTACCCCATGTACAATGACGATTACGAGAATTTAAAGGAAGCGCTTCATAAACTCAAGCTCAACGATGCCTCACTCATTTTTGAACCGGAAAACTCCTTTGCCCTGGGGTTCGGTTTCAGATGCGGATACCTGGGTCTCCTCCATATGGAGATAGTGCAGGAAAGGCTGGAAAGGGAATTTGGCCTTGCCCTTGTTATAACATCGCCAAGCGTAAAGTATAAGATAAACATGACAAATGGTGACACGATTATTATTGATAATCCGGTTAAGATGCCCAATCCCGTTGCCATTGGCAGCATTGAAGAACCCTTTGTAGAAGCACATATTGTTACCCCAAAGGATTATATAGGAAATATAATGTCCCTGGTCACTGACAACAGGGGGCTGCATAAAACAATGGAATATATAGATACAAACAGGGTCCAGCTCACATATGATCTGCCCCTTGCCGAAATTGTATTCAACTTCTATGATAAGCTGAAATCCTGTTCAAGGGGCTATGGATCCTTTGACTATGAATTAAAGGATTACAGGATTTCCGACATGGTAAGGGTAGACATCCTCGTTAACCATGAACCGGTTGATGCCCTTTCATTTATTGTCCACAGGGAAAAAGCCCGGCCCAGGGGCAAGGACATAATCAAAAAGTTAAAGGATATTATCCCCAGGCACCAGTTTAAAATCCCCCTGCAGGCAACAACGGGTTCTGAGATAATTGGACGTGAAAATATCCCTGCCATGAGAAAGGATGTTACGGCAAAATGCTACGGCGGAGATATCTCGAGAAAGCGCAAGCTCCTGGAAAGGCAAAAGGAGGGGAAAAAGCGCATGAAGCAGGTGGGCTCAGTGGAAGTTCCCCAGGAAGCATTCATGTCTATACTGAAAGTTGAATAGTTAGCATGTGGCTGAATTACTTGACTTTTTCATAACAGTATCATATTTATTCCATTCTCCCTGTATAATCAATTTATAATAACAATGAATTCCCTGGAAAAAAATATTACAGAAAAATCGATAGACTTTGCTAAAAAGCAGATGCGTCACCTCCATTCCAGCCATGGTTGGGACCATGTTGAAAGAGTCCTTGCTCTTGCAAAAAGAATATCTGAAAAAGAAAAGAGTGCTGATGCCTTTATTGTAACAGTTTCGGCCATACTCCACGACATCGCCAGAAAAGAGCAGGACAGCAACAACGGCAAAGTATGCCATGCGGAAATGGGAAGCAAGAGGGCATATGAATTTCTCATAAAAGAAGGGTTAGACCCAGGCAGGGCCGGCCATATTTCACAGTGCATATTGACCCACCGGTACAGAAACGACCACTCACCCCAGACAATGGAAGCAAAAATCCTCTATGATGCTGACAAGCTCGATTCAATCGGGGCAGTGGGTATTGGGAGGGCATTTCTTTTCTCCGGAGAAGTGGGGGCAAAGCTCCACAATGCTGATATTGATATTTCGGAAACTAAATCATACAGCAAAGAGGATACCGCTTACAGGGAATATGTTTTCAAATTGAAGGATATAAAGAAAAAAATGCTCACGGAAGAAGGCAGGCGCATCGCCCTTGAAAGAGACAGCTTCATGAAAAGTTTTTTTGAAAGGCTGCAGAATGAAGTGACCGGCAAAGATTAAAAAAGTTTTTTAATCGCCTGCAATGCGCATTACACGTACCAATTCATCATCACACATAATGGTTATCTTCGCCTCCCCCAGCCTCTGGTAGATAAACCTGATGAGCTGCCCCGGTTTCATGTTTTTTGAAAAACACTTCTTCATCGTATCATCATCTTCGATATATACCTCGTATAATCCGCCCTTCATATTCCTGGGAATATCAAACTCGAATTTTTCCCTTTTCTTAACATCCCCCTTTTCGTCTTTAAGATAATCTATATCGAGCTCCCCTTCCCCAAGAGTAAGTATACTTTCAGCCTCTTCCACTTCTTTCAGCTGGTCCGGTATAATTTCATTTAGCTCGAGGTCACTTGATTCGCCTTTTTGGGTACTTATGTCACTCTTTTCAAGATGGTCCAGTTTTCTGTAAAGGCAGGCCATTTTTGAAACCTCCGCGGGGCTCTGAATTCGGACATGGTGGAAATTAAAACTAAGATTGGGGTCATCCACAAGCTTGCGGAATGCATTACCGATTGAATCCTGTGTAAACCTGTTCATTTTCAAAAGCTCATTAATTCCAAATCCAAACTGATGGGGCGTATCACTTCTAAGGGAAATGCCCTCCTCTAAAAGTTTGTTTTCCAAAAAAGCATAAATCCTTGTTGCGGGCTTTTCGTACAGCCTGGATTCTAACCTGATAAAGGAAAACCAAACCCTCTGGCTTATTGCAACAAGGATGGTTCTTAATATCTTTGCCGAACTGTGGAGAAGCTTATCAAGGGAATCCTTGTTTATGGGCATTATTGTTACCGAACCATATGCAATGGCTGTTGCATTACGCAGCTTATCCGATATTATGGCAAGCTCTCCAAAAATATCGCCCTCCTTAAGTATTGACAGCAGTATTTCAAATTCTCCATCATTCTTAATAATCTTTACGTTTCCTTCCTTGATAATATATAATTCCTCACCAGGCTCATTTTCACAAAAAATTATCTGCTTATCATTATACTTCCTGTTAACCCCGTCAATAATATGATCATCAATACCGGTGAAACCCAATTCCTCAATACCCTCAAGTAATTCCCTTGCCTCACCTGTAAATGCCTCATCGGGGTAAAGCTCTAAATATCTTTTTAAGATATAGTATGACCTGTCCAGATGGTTATTGTCAAAATTATATTTACCAAGTCTAAAAAGCTTTGTTTCATCGGAATCAATACCATTTCCGTCCAGGGAAAGCATGGATTCATTATATGACCTTAATTCGTCTGCAAAGTAATTAATCACTTTTACAGCAATATCAGGCTTTTCATGAAGCTGGTTTAAAAAATCTTCCCTGGGAATGACAATTAAAGTTGTCTCCGTTTTAGCAATGGCTGAATCAATGTGGGGATGGTTACTCAATGAAGATATAAAACCAATAATATCACCGGGATGGGCAATGTTTCTGAATCTCTTAATAAATACATTGTCACATTTCAACTCCACCTCTCCCTTCTCAACAATGTAGATATTCTCAACATTTTCATTTCCTTCTATATAAATGAAGGAACCCTGCTTATATTTGCTTCTTTTATAATCTTTCATGTTTCTAACAATAATACAAAGGGGTTATTAATTCAATTATTTTCTTTAAGATATGTTTTTATTTTTCAATGGGAAAAACAAACAATATTTTTTCCAAATCAATCCCCCGTTCGTATATATATATAGAGGTTATAAAATGAAAGATATTGTATCATCAGAGATAATTTTGAGGAAAATATATCTCATACGAGGTATCAAGGTTATGCTAGACCATGATTTAGCTGAATTATATGGGGTTGAGACAAAAAGATTAAAAGAACAGGTAAAGAGGAATAGAAGGCGTTTCCCTCATGACTTTATGTTTCATTTAACAACAGATGAATTTCAAATCTTGAGGTCGCAATCTGCGACCTCAAGATGGGGTGGAACAAGATACCCTCCCATGGCCTTTTCTGAGCAGGGAGTTGCCATGCTATCAAGCATATTAAATAGTGACGTAGCAATTGACGTAAACATTAAGATAATGAGAACCTTTACCCAATTAAGAAGGGTATTTTTATCTGATGATGATATTAGAGAAAAAATAAATAATCTTGAAAACTTCATGAAATTAAAATTTAAAGAAACTGACACTGATATTCAGGCTATCATATCGGTGTTAAATATGATAATGAACCCTGAATTTAAGCCTGACAGCAATGAACAAATTGGTTTTAAAATTGATAATGGAAAAAATAAATAGTATTCCCCATAAAAAATGCCCCAGGGGTCCTGGGGCAAGGAAGCTCTTGTAAACTAAAAGAGTATAAAAATTGATTAATTAATATATCGGCATTGAGGGGCCCATTCTAAAATTAATTATGATTATATTTGACATTATTCATAATTAAAATAATTAAGACCACCATGGGAGATAATATTTCAAATGATTAAGATATCAAACCTGGACAAAACATTCGCCAGCCAGGATATATTCGATGATGTAAGCCTGAACATGAATCCCGGGGAAAGGATAGGCCTTTCAGGGAGAAATGGCCATGGCAAAACAACATTATTTAAGATGATAATTGGCGAAGAACATCCCGATTCGGGAAGTATTGAGATTCCAAGGCACTATACAATTGGATATCTGTCTCAGAAAATTGAATTTACGGGAAAAACGGTTATTGAAGAAGGGTGCCTGGACCTGGGCGAAAAGGGGGAGCAGGATAAATGGCGTGTTGAGAAGATTCTCTTTGGGCTGGGATTCACAAAAGATGACATGCTGCGGGACCCCATGAAACTTTCCGGGGGCTTCCAGATCCGGTTAAACCTGGCCAAGGTACTTGTTTCAGAACCGAACCTCCTTCTTCTCGATGAACCAACCAACTACCTCGACATTGTATCGATAAGATGGCTGTCAAATTTTCTCAGAAACTGGAGAAATGAATTGATGCTCATAACCCACGACAGGTCATTCATGGACAGCGTTATAACGCATACTGCCGGCATCCACCGGAAAAAAATTAAAAAAATTGAAGGTACAACAGACAAGCTATATGAGCAAATCCTGAGGGAAGAGGAAGTACACGAAAAAACCAGGGTCAACGATGAAAAAAAGAAAAAGGAAACGGAACTCTTCATTAAGCGCTTCAGGGCAAAGGCACGCCTGGCAGGGCTTGTTCAATCACGAATTAAATCATTGGAAAAACAGGATAAACTGGACAGGCTTGAAAAGATCAAAACTCTGGATTTCTCCTTCAGCTATAATGATTTCAACGCAAAGGTTGTTCTCACTGCAAAAGGACTATCATTTTCCTATAATCAAAGTGAATCACCCCTCATTAATGATTTCAGCATTACCATTGGAAAAAGCGACAGGATCTGTGTAGTTGGAAAAAACGGCAAGGGCAAAACAACACTGCTTAAACTCCTTTCCGGTGATATGACCCCCCAAAAGGGAGAGATTACAACTCACGCTAACACACAAACAGGATATTTTGCTCAAACTAACACTTCAAAGCTCAGTGATACATTAACAGTGGAACAGGAAATTATCGACTCCGGATGTGACCGCCAGAGGGCACGAAACATATGCGGCGCCATGATGTTTGAGGGCGACATGGCCCTTAAAAAGATCGGGGTCATTTCGGGAGGGGAAAAGAGCCGTGTCCTGCTGGGCAAGTTACTTGCGGAACCTGCCAATATACTGCTCCTTGATGAACCGACCAACCACCTTGACATGGAATCCTGTGATGCACTGCTGGCGGCAATTGACAATTTTGAAGGTGCCGTTGTTATCGTTACCCACAACGAGATGTTTCTCAACACAATTGCCAACAGGTTTGTGGTATTCCAGAACAATGAAATCAAAATACATGAAGGCTCATATAAAAGCTTTCTTGAAAAAGTGGGGTGGGAAGGAGAGAGTGAACTCAAAAGTACCAATAACAGTGCCCTTAACGGCAAGAACAACATCATCAACAAAAAGGACCTGAGGAAAATAAAGGCAGACATTCAGAAAAGGCGTTCCGCGGAACTCAATCCCATTAACATTAGAATAAAAGAAGTGGAAAATCTCATTGAAAAGCATGAAGATGAACTTAACATAAAAAATGGAGAGATGGTAGATGCTTCCTCCGGCGGTGACAGCAGCAGGATAACGGAACTATCAAAGGAGATCCACGGAATAAGAACCACCATCGACAACCTTTACGATGAATTTGAACAACTTACCATTGACTTTGATGAGAAGTCAATAAGTTTTGACAGAGAAACTGACGAACTAAACAGTAATTGAACAGGTCACAATATCAGGAAATATCATTAATTATACTCTTATATTTTCCCTTCTGAAAGCATAGCTTTTTAGTAGCATCGCCCCATTTTTCACCCTTTTTAATTCTCTCAAACAGAAGTTCGCCATCGTGCACATACCTGCCCCCAACCACATCTACACCCCTTGCAAAGAGTGGATCTGGAAAATATCCCGCCGTGGGACCAAGAACTGTAACATGTCCTGCTTTTTTGCAGTGTGAAAGGACATCATCCAGTGTATTGTTGAGGACGGTGGTGCTCGTGCAAAGCACCTTGTTGCAGCTGTCAAGTTCAGAAGCATCGCCTGTAATTTTATAATCTTTAAATCTGCCAAGAAGGGCTTCGTTTTTCTCAATAATAACCAGTTCGGCATCGGCCTTATCTATATATTTTATCAAGGGCCGGAAAAAACCCACCATTCCAACCCTGTCACCCTTCTGAATGTCCATGAGCCCCAGGGAATCGGTAGCCAGGTCAAGTTTTTCCACGCTTAAATGCATAATATGCTGGCAAATGCTATTCACTGCGGCAAGTCCAATCATATTCTTAACAAGATCATCAGAACCAAACATTAATAAGTGTTTTTCCGGTGTAGTGCCGATAAAATCTTCCGGTTTTAATTCCCCGTATGGTTTTGCATGTTCCCTGTCAATGAGAACGTAACTGACACCGGCAGTACCCCCGTGGAGGAGCATAACCATAAATTCACATTCCACAGGCTGTCCGTCCTCATAATATTGGGGAAATATAATATCCTTAATTGGCGGGATATCCGTAACCGATGCCAGCTTTTCCGCCATATCCCTTAATTCATGCATTACATTCATAATTATAAATCCTTGTAAAAAAACATGTGAGCATTTTAATTGACAAAAAGTATTTTAAATGCTAAATTAATTACTTACTTTATTATCAATATTACTATAAGATGCAATAAAAAAATGAACAAAATTCTAATTTTAACGATTATTCTCAGCAGTACCGTATTATTTAATATTTCCTGCAGCCTCATTGCAAAGGACGAAGTTAAGATCTCCTTTACCGGAGATATTATAATGCATAACCCCATAAAGAGGTCTGCATATAAAAGGAACAAAATCGACAACGTCACCAAAAAATCACTTAATAACAGGGGATTTGACTATTTTTTTGAAAAAATAAACCCTTACCTCAAAAGTTCTCACGTTGTCCTGGGTAACATGGAGTTTCCCATACATCCCCCTTTTAAAAGCGGCAATATGATATTTAACTGCTATCCGGAAATTCTGCCGGCTCTTAAAAAGGCAGGTTTCACAATGCTCAGTTTTGCCAACAACCATACACTGGACCAGGGAAGAATGGGTGTAATAAGTTCACTTAAATATCTGAAAAAGTATAAGTTTGATTATATAGGGGTTGATAATAATGAAACTTCCGCACGGCGCGGCCTTGTAATAAATAAAAAGGGCATTAAGATCGGATTTATTGCATATACGGGAGTTACCAATTACCCCATACCGCGCAGGCAAAGGGGATATTTTATCAACTGGTTTTATAAGACCAAAAAAGTAAGGGCCGATATCAGGGCCATAAAAAAAAGGTGTGACTATTTAATCATGTATGTACATACAGGTGAGGAATATAAATTTTACCCTGAAAGAAAAGACAAAAGGTACATGAAAAAATATATAAATATGGGAGTAGACCTTATAATTGGCCACCACCCCCATGTCCTTCAGCCCATTGAAAGGGTTAAGGCAAAAGATGGCAGAGAATGCCTGATTTTCTACAGCCTGGGTAATTTCATTTCAAACCAGACATACCATACAATGAAAGTAAGGAGAACTGACGATACAGCCATTGTAAGCCTCTATCTTTCAAAAGACTTGAAAAGCAAAAAATTAAAAAGCAGGTTTGAAATATTGTCGGTATGGACATTAAACAACTACAGCAGAAAAGAAAAGTTGAAAACCGTCCAGCCGCTGCCAATAGATAATGAAATTATGGCCCTGAAAGAAAAAATCAAAAAAAACGAAACAGATAAAAAAAACATAAAAAAGAAAGAAACAAAGGAAATAAAATCGATTAAAAGGAAGATCCGGTTCCTGAAAAGAAAAGGTAATTTCATTAAAAAGATTTTATTGAGATGGATAAAAAAACTTTAGATATAAGTATCAATTAGAAAAAAGCTATAATGACAAAAAAAGATAAAGACCTTACACGGCAAAAACTGGGAGTACTTCTCGTTATAATTATCTGGACTATAATTATATGCTCCTCCCTGTTCTGGAATATCTACCACCACGAAAAATATGTTGAAGAAAATGCACGCATAGAAGCAAGGGTGGCATTTTTCAAGGATGTCACCTTCCGAAAGTGGATATCAATGAGAAAAGGAGTTTACGCCCCGGTATCAAAAATAACGAAAACCAATCCCTACCTCAAAGTAAAATACAGGGAAATCAAAATACCATCGGGGAAAATATACACCCTCATAAACCCGGCATACATGACCCGGCAGATTCACGAACTGCAGAAAATAGAAAAGGGTGTTTTGGGACACATAACCAGCCTCAAACCGGTAAGGCCCCAGAATGCGCCTGATTCATGGGAGCGAAAAGCATTACTTGCTTTTGAAAAAGGCAAAAAGGAAATTACTTCACTTGAGAAAATTAACAACTGTCTGTACATGCGTCTAATGAGGCCCCTTGTTACGGAAAAATCCTGTCTCAGGTGCCACAGCAAACAGGGATATAAAACAGGAGACATAAGGGGCGGCATCAGCGTTTCAGTTCCAATGGCCCCACTGGAAAAATCTGCTGAAGCGTATAATAAATCTCTTATCATAGGACACGCAGCAATATGGGTTCTTGGGTTTTTGGGAATAATCCTGTGGATGGTATATTCCAGGAATAGAATTCTCGAACGAAAACGCAATGAAAAGGAGATGAGTATTAAAGACGCTGCTATCGATACATCCACCAATGCAATTGTAATTACCGACATGGAAGGAAAAATATCTTATGCTAATAAGATATTTTTTGCCATGTGGCGGTATGAACCTGAGGATATTGAAGGAAAATTGATCATGCCAACTTTGCAAATTGACCAGGTAACGGATATAATACCCCAGATAATAGAAATCGGCAGCTGGTACGGGGAAATAAACGCAAAAAGAAATGACGGTACAAATTTCTTTATTCTTCTGTCAGCATCGATTATTATGGAAGACGGGGGACAGGAAATTGGAATTATATTCTCCTTTGCAGATATTACCATGCGAAAAAATACCGAAATAGAGCTTAAAAACAGCAGGAAAAATCTTGAAGAAAGAAACCTGATAATGGAAAAAGATCTTAAGATTGCACAACTAGTGCAAAAAGAGCTCATTGGAGCGAATATTCCAAAATCAAATTATCTAAATATTAACTATAAATACTTACCGGTTGAAAAAATTGGTGGTGACTATTTTACTTTTCTTAAACACGATGATGGAAAAATGGGTGTCTTTATAGGTGATGTCTCCGGCCATGGAGTGGCCCCCGCCCTGTTCCATTCTCTAATTAAATCAACAATAGAAAGATTATGCTATGAATTTTGCCAGGAACCGTCTGACTTAATCCAAAACCTGAACAAGGACCTGTCGGGACATATGACCTCATACTTCATCACGGCCATATATGGCAACTTTGAACCCATTGAAGGCTCAGAGGAAATCAATTTCACATTTTCCATCGGAGGTCATCCAACGCCAATACTGATTAGGAAAAACGGTGATGCAGAATCATTTAATATTTCCAGCCGTATGATAGGCATTGACAAAAGCTACGTGTATGAAGAAAAATCAATAAAAATGTCCAGTGGTGACAGAATATTTCTCTTTACAGATGGAGTTACGGAATGCGTAAACGAAAAAAAGGAAATGGTTGCAGATGAAGGGAGGCTGGTGGAAATTTTCACAAGATCATCCCAGCCTGACCTGGATAAAACAATTAATTCAATCATTCAGGAACTAACTATCTATACGGGAAAACCAACTTTCAAGGATGACATTATTATTATTGGCATTGAGATTAAATAATTCATACCGCGTAATTTTTTCATATTAATTATTAATCTTCCTGACCTCATGCAAAAGAAATAATTAAATATTGATGGAGTATATATGGAAACAAAATACACTTTCTGCAGAATATGTGAATGCCTGTGCGGCTTAAAAGTTACTATCGAAAATAACAGGGTAATTAAAATCGAACCCGACAAAGAGCATATTACCACAAAGGGACACTCGTGCATTAAGGGAACCCGTCAGCATAAAATCTACAGTTCACCGGACCGTATAAAATACCCCATGAAACGCACTGGAAATAAATGGGACCGCATTTCCTGGGATGAGGCTCTCGGTGAAATAGGCAGCAAGGTAAAAAATATATTAAAAGATTCTTCGCCCAATTCAATTGCAGCATATGTGGGCACAACAGCCGGCTTCGGAGTACTTCATCCCGCCTTTGCACAGGGCTTTATGACGGGTATCGGTTCATACAGCATGTATTCACCACATACGCAGGATTGCGCCAACAAGTTCCTTGTATCACGTCAAATGTACGGCTTTCCCTTTACACTGCCCTTTCCCGATATAATAAACACAAACTTTATGATTATAGCCGGCGGAAACCCGGCCATATCAAAATTCAGCTTTCTCCAACTCCCCCACCCCTTAAAACGGCTGAAGGAAATCATTAAACGAGGCGGCAGGGTCATTTTTATTGATCCCCGGAAAACAGAATCGGCAAAGGCAGTGGGCGAGCATATATTTATAAGGCCCAATACGGATGTTTTCTTTTACCTGTCATTCCTCAGAGAACTTCTTGAGAAGAAAGCAATCGATTACAATAAAATCCAGAAATATATGACGGGATTCGAAAAACTCCGATCAATTGTAGAGCCATGGAGCCCGGAAAAATCAGAAATGGCAACGGGAATTCCCGCAGAAACATTACGGCAAATTTTTAAATCATATATTCAGGCGGATGGTGCAGCCCTCTATTCTTCAACGGGCGTGAGCATGGGAACAAACGGCACCATTGCCTTCTGGCTGCAGGAAGTTATTAATGCAGTATCGGGCAACCTCGACCGTTTTGGAGGGACCCTGGTTGCCAGGGGAATAATGGAGATCGAAAAGCTGGGCAAAAAACAGGGGTTTCTCCTTAACAATGAGAAATCAAGGATAGGGGGATTTCAGTCTGTGAGCGACTGTTTTCCCGGAGGCATTCTTGCAGATGAGATCCTGACTCCCGGAAAAGAGCAGGTTAAAGCCCTCTTTGTAACCGGGGGAAACCCGGTCAACACCATGGCAAATTCATCAAGGACCATGGATGCAATGAAAAAGCTTGAACTCCTTGTTTCTATAGATATTCTCAGAAACGAAACAGCATCCCTTGCACATTACATTCTGCCGTCCACATCATTTTTTGAACAGCCCGGAATACCCTTTGTTTTTCCCCTCATGTGCGGCCTTCAGCTCGTACCCTATTTACAGGGAACTGAAACCCTTGTTCAGCCGGACGGGGAACAGCGTCATTCATATGAAATATTTATAGACCTGGCAAAGGCAAGCGGCACCAAACTATTTGGTTCATCCATTGCCCGTGGATTTTTTAATTTAAATCAGCGGATACTGCGTTTAAAGGGATTCCTTTCAAAACTTGCTCTGACCAAGAAAAATATGCTGTCACTGCTCCTTAGATTTTCCGGACAGGGGGGATTTAAAAAACTTCTGAAACATCCACACGGTGTTTTCCGCCCGCCCCACAGGGAAAAGAGCTTTCTTGGCAAACGTGTAATCACAGGGGACGGTAAAGTCAATCTTGCCCCGCGGATGTTTGTTGATTTTTCAAAAAAACTTGAAGATGATTACCAGAATGAACTGAAAGACATGGATTCCCTGAAACTGATTTCCCGCAGGGCAAGGAGGACCCATAATTCATGGATGCATAACATAAAGGAATTTGCACAGGGTAAATTCATCACCAATTACCTTTACATGAACCCCGTGGATGCAGAAAAACGAGGTTTAAAAGCCGGGGACATGGCTGATGTCTCATCAGAAACGGGCACTGTGCGGCTGCCCGTACTATATCTTGAAGAACTTATGCCAGGTGCTGTTGCCCTCCCGCACGGATGGGGCCACCAGCACGCAAATGGGCTCAGCATCGCAAGTGCCGCAGAGGGAGTAAATGTCAACATACTCTCTGCTGACGGGCCCGAAAAGATTGAAAGGCTATCAGGCATGGCACATTTAACAGGCATACCCGTGGAAGTAAAACCGGCCGCGGGCCCCAGGGACACTTCCAGCTGGTCGGGGATAGCGGTCACTTCGACAAGACAAGCCCAGTGACCAGCGCTTTGGATCCACTTAATGACCGTGAAGAAACCGCTCCCTGAGCTTGAAAATTATTTCTTATAATAATCTTCAACGGTCCCGTTATGGTCCACGTCACCATTGAAGTCCGTATCGAAATAATTATATCGCAAATTATCTCCACCAGGAAAATCACTGGTACATCCATCATAATCAGGTGGACCTACACAGGTACCGCTTCCGTCATCCCTGTAGGGATCATCCCAGGTAACATCAACATCATGCCATTCGCCCGACCAGTAAACCAGGTTCCATGCATGGTTGTTTCCTGTATAAACCTGTACAGGTATTCCACTGGCCCGCAGGAGAGCGGAATAAAGGGTTGAATATCCCTCACAGACAGCACAGCCGTTGGCCAGTACCGAAAGTGCGTCCTGGTCTTTACGTTCGCCCGGGACCAGTGAATCGAAGTCATAATAGATTAACTTTACAATATAGTCATGGAATGCCAGCGCAATGGATTCATCTGCAGGGCTCTCCAGAGAATCGATTATTTCTTTAGCCAGGATACGAATTTCAGGGTCGAAAGCCTGTATTTCGGTGCTGGCAACAAGATATTTGATGTCACCGGACGGCTCGTTAGTTACATCAATTACGGCTATTGTATAGTAGAGATCATTCTCTTTGTAATACAATTTTAGCTGCTGCTCACCGGATTCCCTGAAGTAAATATACTCGCTGAAACTCCCCATGCTGACGGGCAGAAGGCTCTTTATTTCACCATCCCTGTAGACGCTAATATACATGGTGTTGTAACCGCTGTTAATACCGGTTACCTGCACATAGCCATCAATACGGATACTGGCAGCAGTTGGAAAGGTAAGTTGCACATTCCCGTCATACCCGCTGTAAGTAGTGAATGGCCCGGGGGTAATCTCTTCGATAAATCCCTGCAGGGAAATTCCGCCGATCTGGTCAGGAAGAGTTGTTTTCCAGACAGTACCCGGATCTTCATGCTTTATGGGACTGTCCCCTCCGCATGCGGAAAAAATAATTAAAAATGAAAAGAGAAGTAACAGGATAGGAGATTGTTTTTTCAATTCGGCCTTCCATCCATTGATGAAATATTTTTGAAGCCCGCAAAATAATACAGTTACTATTGGTGAGAGAATTACCAATCTTTTCATAATAACCTCTGCTAAACTTTTTTTACTACAAACTAACAGGAATAATCAAAAAGTCAATATGTTTTAACACAAAATATTGATAAAAACTTTTTCATAAAACCTCCTCTGAATATTTTTCAACAACCTGGCGCGCTCTATATTGATGTCAGCAAGTTTTTAATGACCTTCTAGCTAAAACAAATCACAATGCCAATTTCTCCGGCATTTCCGCTTTACCATGTAAATTATACTTGGCAGTTGTATCTTTACTGGCATGCCGCAATTCGTACAGTTAATAAAG
>JBHPHB010000037.1:0-19499 GCA_042569985.1 Spirochaetota bacterium
GTATTAACTTTTACCATGTTTATTCTATTAAATGTAAAAAAATTATTGTCTATTGTCAATATTTTTTGCATTATATCTAGTATATATGATATGAAATAACCATGTGTCAAGTATTGTTGGGGATATGAAAGGAAAAATAATATTTTTTACTCTTTTTATTATAATAACACTATCAGCATATTCCCATGCTGCAGTAACATCCGTAACACTTACCCCGGCAACACCAAATACACTGTCAAACGGAAAGGCCTACTACCTTGCCGGTGTCACATACACGTTCAGGGTACAGGCAACTGACCCCACAGCTGTGAGCAAAGCGGATTGGAGTCAAATAAGACTGAACTTTCGAGATGTTCCTGCGGCAACGGTTCGTCAAAGTTGTGATATCAGCCTTGTTACCGATTCTGCAACGGTTCAAACCGGAGTTGTCGTTGAAAATGTTACCGATAATACAGCCGGACCCTATACAAATATCGATTATACCATCACAGTGACATTTAGATGGGACTGTGCTGACTTTAATTCAGCACCAAATAACCAGATAGAAGCTGTTGTTTCGGGGGCGGGAAGTCTTACTGATACAAAAACAATCAATTACGGGGTATGCGCTTCAATACAGGTGCTGAATTTTACCCAGGACGGTGTGGCATCAGACGGGAGAGTAAATCCCTGGCACCAGGCATTTGTTGTGTCAGGCAGGATCGTCTATTTTGTAACGGATGAAAGTATTACTGACAGGGTATATGGTATTGACAGTACAGAAATGACAACAGCATTAGGTTCAAACCTTCTGCTAGACGGTGCTCCAACCGCATTTTATGACAATTCCTATGGTGCGGCAGATTATTGCTCATATAATATACCTGCAGAATATATGGGGTTAACCCTTGGTAACAGGATATGGAGAATAAGTGTTCCAATGTCAACACCTGGAGGGCCCGAGGTATCGCAAAATTCTTTAACAATAAATACTGATAGAATTGATGTTGACAGTATAACTTTCTACAATGGCGGGGGCATTAATTCACCCTACTACAGGAGTACAAATATTCCCGGAACAAGAATTCAAATTGAAGCAACTCTTCAAAATGGAGGGGGCAGTATTGTAGGCAATACATATTTTGTAGTAACAGACGGAGATAATAATTATACTGTTCAGATTAATGACGGGCAGACAACAGGTAATGTCCTTATTGATCCACTGCCCAATATAACACAGGTGCCGAACGGGACAACCAGCCCCATTACATACCAGGTTGTACGAATATACGGTGGTGCCTATGACGGAAATGTTAATGGTTCCGTTGGGCAATACAGCCCTGCTCAAATTGTACAGCCCGCAATCCAAACAATTTACTGGGACAATAATGACTGGCCCGGGAGCGGGGATCCCTTTACCTCCTGGGGGGGGAAATCATCCACCGTGGGTACAATGACTTTAGGCTGGGGTGAGTTGAATACTACCGGGCCCGATTATGACGGGGATTTTGACAGTTACCTTATATACTATAGAAAGAAGGGTGATACACCCTGGCTCATAATCGATAAGGATGTAAATGCATCTCTTGGAGATATTTCAACTAACTCATATACAATAACCGGCCTTTTCCCCCTTACTGAATATGAATACTATATTAAAGCAAGTGATATATTCGGCAATATTGTACCTGACGCTAATGCCGTATGCGAGGGGGCGCCGGGAAGTGACTATAACAGTACTAATACTTCGGCTTCATCAATTTCGGTTACCATCTCCGACGGGGTGACTCAATATCCTAATAGTGCCTTTGATTCCAATGGTACTGCAGCTACACGGCCCTTGAGACAGACGGCCATCAGGGTTTCCCTTGAAATTATTACTGCAGGAGAATCACCCAGTGCTATTAATCTCATCCTCGCTGATGACAGCAATGCAACAGATTTAGAGAATAACGGAACATTGACCGGAACTGAGGGGGTGGATTATTATAGAATAAGCTGTTCAAAAACGGGTCCCAATACTTACAGGGCCTTTATCCCGGAAACTCATGCATTGATTGCTATTGGCAGCAATATCCGTTTTATTGTGGAACTGGTAAAGGGGGGAGGAACAACATACAGTGATCACGATTCTGAAGATGAGGACCCGCCGGGCAATCCCAATGATAAAGAGTGGACCTTTGCAATTTCAACACCCACAAATTTCAGGCCCTGGCCGGTACGGATCCTCAATAATGTTATAACGAGGAAAAACCCTGCCGCTTATCCGTCATATTATTTGAATGCTGATGCTTATGTGACAATAAGGGTTTTTGATATTAAAGGAAGGCCCGTGGCTACCATAATAGAGAAGGCATTGCGAAAGGGCGGGCAAAACGTGAGAGAGCAGGGATGGAGAGGCATTAACAAGTACCGCAGAAAATTGGGTGTGGGGCTGTACTACATCCACATAAAAGCGAAAAGGGCTTCCGATAACAGGGTGATCTTAAATAAATTCAAGAAAGTTGTAGTGGCCTATTAAGCTACATCCCTTCTTCTTTTACAGGTTCTTTTTTCGTATCTTTAATTTCTTCTTTTTTTATATCTTTACTTTCCTCTTCTGTTTTCTTTTTGCCCTTTTCCTCTTTAATAATTTTGTCCCTGTTTTCGTTAATTTCCCGCAGCTTTTCCTTTGCAATTTCTGCAATAATTGAAGTGGCCTTTGACAGCTCTTCCATATTCTTAATTACTTTTTCCAGGGTTTCCTTTTTAACTTCTTTTCCCTTCAGCATTGCCAGTGCTTTTTCATATTCTTTGGCATCAATTATAGCATTTGGTTCAGTGGTATAGCCGCCCCTTATCCAGTGTTTTGTAATCCATATATTATTTATTTTACCTGCATATACCTGGGCCCATTCCCCCTTTTCTGCTATAATAAATCCAATTATACCTTTGGGGATTGTTGTTTTTACTTTGCTGCCGCTTGTTGGCCTCACATGGGCTTTTACATCGTTCATAAATACAACAGCGCTATTGGCAAGATGGCTTGACTTGATATATCCAACCTTGTCATCGGAAAGTTTTATCTTTGACAGTTTATATGTTTTGCCCTTTGGGTTTGTATAATCCTCTTCTAACAAGAGGTCAACCTCTTCGGTCTTTTCAAGAGTGGCAAGCCAGTTCTTTAGGTCCCTGTCCTTTTTTGCCGAAACACGGTATTTGGCAAATTTTTTCGCAATGGGGCCTTCATCTTTTTTTACTTCTTTCTTTTTACAGGCCGGAATAATTATTAATAATATGGCAATCAAACATATAGTATTTCTATTCATGTTACCTCCCCATTGGCTTTAAATTAATTCCAAAAATATATTTATGTTTACTTTTATGTCAAGTAAATAAAGAATATACTTTTTATTGGAATTGGAAGTAATTTTAAATTTTAAAAAATTAATATTTTGCCATTTGTTGTTTTATTAAAATTAAATATTAAGCAGGTAGAATCTTTATTATCAAAAGGTTTTAAATATGAAAGTTGGCCTTATTGACTCACTCCATTGTTTCCCTTTCTATTATCATATGATGGAAAGGATGCCCATTTTTGGCGTAAAAATTATATCCGCATATGAGGGCTTGCTTGATAAAATGATGGAGATAAAGGAACTTGACATGAGTCCGGTTTCCACTGCTCTCTACAGTAGAATGCAAAATGACCTGCTTGTTGTACCTGATTACTGTTTAAACTCAGAAGGTTACACCCGTTCTATTGTTATGATTAGTAAAGTCCCCGTTGAAGAGCTTCACGGCAAGAGGATAGGGCTTTCTTCAGCATCTGAAACACCCTCGGTGGTTTTAAAAATTATACTAAATAATTTTTATGATATTAACCCAAAGTATATTAAGGTTGATTCGAACCCGTTGCTTTATCATCTTGATGCCGCACTGATATCCGGTAATGAAGCGCTTATTCAGAACAAAGAATTGATTAAGTATTCCTATGATATTGGGGACCTATGGAAGAGGAAAACCGGTTACCCCGTAGTTTTTTCACTGTTTGCTATCCAAAAGGAATTCATTAAAAAGGACAGGGAAATATTGAACAGGATAATCGGTTCATATGAAGAGTCTTTAAAGGAATTGGGAAACAGTGAAAGCAAAATCTATCAGAATGCGGTTGAGAGATATCCCGGTTTTAATTATAATATTTTTAATTTCTACAATACAATTTCATATGACCTCACTGATGAATTAAAAGAGGCGCTCATGTTTTTTTACAACGAAGCCCATTCTCTTGAATTAATTGATAATAAAATTGATGCAATAAAATTTTTATAAAAATTAAATTTCAAACATTGATAAGATGAGTTCAATTATAAAAATCGGTAAAGTAAAGATTCAAAACAACCTGGTCCTTGCGCCTATTTCGGGATATACTGATTCTCCATACAGAAGGGTTGCACTGAAACATGGTGCAGGCCTTGTTTTTACCGAGTTAATCAGTGATGAAGCTATTGTCAGGGGTAATGAAAAAACTCTGAATATGCTAAAGCCTCATGAAGGGGAAAGGCCCATTGCAGTACAGTTATTTGGCAGATCTCCATCAATGATGGCAGAGGCAGCATCTGTCGCAGAGAAATACAAACCCGATTTAATTGATATTAATATGGGTTGTCCCGCAAGAAAGGTTTGTAAGTCCAATAAGGGGGCAGCACTCTTAAAAGATCCTGATAATGTATTCAAGATCGCAGAGAGTGTTGTTAATGCCGTTGATGTTCCCGTGTCTGCAAAAATTAGAACCGGCTGGGATGAAGCCGGCAAAAACTATTTAGAAGTGGTGAGGGCACTTGAATCCGCGGGAATATCATTAATTTCAGTTCATGGAAGGACAAAGGCCCAGGCATTTAAGGGGGATGTTGATTGGGATATTATTAAAGAGATAAAATCTATATCGTCAGTACCGGTTATAGGTAATGGAGATGTTAAAACAAATAATGAGGCTTTTGAGCGCCTGAAATTTTCCCAATGCAATGGTATCATGATTGGCAGGGAGGCCATTGGAAACCCCTGGATATTTTCGGGCAAAACCCCTTCCTTAAAAGAAATAATTAATCAGATAAAAGAACATATGAACTTCATGATTGAGTATTACGGTGATAACGGTATAATACTTATGAGAAAACATATAGTTAAGTATATTCATGGGTTCAGGAATGCTTCCAGGATTAGAAAAGAACTTATGCCATTGACAACAAAAAAAGAAGTGTTTCATGTTCTGGATTCTTTAGGTTAATACCCTTTTTAAATGGGGTTTTATAAAAACCTTGACTATATGGGGTTAAAAAATATTAATGCCAAAACAGACTAAAAGTAGTTATATTGGAGCATCATTATGAAATCAAGCCCCATCAATGATATTATTGAAGACATCAGAAATGGCAAAATGATCATTCTCGTTGATAATGAGGATAGAGAAAATGAGGGGGACATTGTCATTGCAGCTGAATTCTGTACCCCTGAAATAATAAATTTTATGGCCACACACGGGAGGGGGCTCATCTGCGTTCCACTGACCCGGGATAAGGCATTGACCATTGGCCTGCAGTTAATGGTTGAAAAAAATACGGACAAGTTTGGCACAGCCTTCACTGTTGCAGTTGATGCCTGTGAAGGTACAACAACGGGCATTTCGGCTTATGACAGGGCCAGGACAGTACAGGTCTTAATCGATGATAAAACTATTCCAGATGATTTAAAAAAGCCGGGCCACATGTTTCCCCTTATTGGAAAAAAGGGGGGGGTGCTGGTAAGGGCCGGCCATACTGAGGGTGCCATTGACCTGGCAAGAATGGCGGGATTAAAACCTGCAGGTGTTATATGCGAAATAATGAACGATAACGGGACAATGTCAAGAAGGCCCGATCTAAATAAATTTGCAAAAAAACACGGCCTTAAAATTGGCACCATCTCTGATCTAATTAAATACAGACAGCATAAGGAAAGGCTCATCGACAGGGTATCCTCGGCAGTTTTACCCACAGAATTTGGCGAATTTAAGATTATTGTATATGAAACTGAGATTGGAAATACAGCTCATGTTGCCCTGGTAAAGGGTGAAGTTGACGGTAAAGAGAACGTCCTGGTAAGGGTACATTCAGAGTGTCTCACCGGTGATGTATTTGGTTCCAAAAGGTGTGACTGCGGATCCCAACTCCACAGGGCTATGAAGAAAGTACAGGAAGAAGGACATGGCGTCATTCTTTATATGAAACAGGAGGGCAGGGGAATCGGACTGGGAAATAAAATTAAGGCCTATCATCTCCAGGAAAAGGGTCTGGATACGGTAGAGGCGAACCTGGAGCTTGGATTTGCCGAGGACCTGAGAGATTACGGAATTGGCGCCCAGATCCTTGTAGACCTGGGTCTCCATAAAATAAAACTTCTCACAAACAATCCCAGAAAGGTAATCGGACTTGAAGGTTATGGCCTTGAAATAGTAGAAAGAGTACCTGTTGAACCTATAGCAAAGGATGAAAATATTGCCTATTTAACGGCTAAAAGAGATAAGATGGGCCATTTAATTCTTGGCAGTGATGACTCCAATGGAAATGGCAGCCAGAACAATCAGAAGATAGAAAGTGATAAGAACAAAGTATAGGAAGGAGTACGGTTTTGCAGGACATAAATCAAACAACGGTTGTTGTTGTCGATGACGAAGAAGTTATAAGATTTGCCCTGCAAAAGAAACTTTCGCGTTTAGGATACAATGTAATTTCCCTTGAAAAAGCTGAAGATGTACTGTACATATTAAAAAACGGTGAAGATAAAATTGATCTGATTATTTCTGATATTAAACTCAGGAAAATGGATGGCATAGAGCTTCTGCGCCGAATTAAGAGTTACGAAGAGCAGATCCCCGTATTATTGATCACAGGCCATGGAAATGTGGGCGATGCAATTAAAGCCCTTCAATATGGCGCAAGTGATTTCATAAGAAAACCCTTTGACATAAATGAGATAGCCACTTCTGTTAGAATGATATTGCGCAGAAAGCAGGAGAAGCAGCTTGCCGAGAGCTATGCCCAGTTTTCTGAATATACAAAATCAATTTATAAGATACCCATGGATATATCCGTTGCCAATTCCATTTCATATAAACTTACAAGAGATCTTGTCACTGCCGGTTTGTGCAATCATACAACTGCAGAGAATATTACGCTGGCCCTGAGGGAATCGTTAAATAATGCAATTTTTCACGGGAACCTCGAAATTCCTTCATCTATCAGGGAAGTAAAGGGCCTGAAGGAATATAACGAAGAGATAGAGAAAAGGAAAGGGGATAAAAAATATAAGGATAGGATAGTAAATATAGTATATGAATTGACTAATGAATATGTTGAATATACTATTGAAGATGAAGGACCCGGATTTGATGTTAATTCCCTGCCTGATCCAAGGGACCCTGAGAACTTTTTTAAGAACAGCGGTAGAGGTTTGCTCATAATAAAAGTTCATATGGATGAAGTTGATTGGAATGAAAAAGGTAACTTGATAAGGTTAAGAAAATATAAAGTAAACCGGTCTGATTTAAATAACGGAGGTTAATATGTATACTATTAAATGGAATGGAGACTCAGTATCAATTTTAGATCAGAGGTTACTTCCCCTTGAGGAAGTTTACAACGAATATACCGACTATGCAGGTGTTGCCAGTTCTATTACCGACATGGAAATAAGGGGTGCGCCGGCAATTGGTATTGCTGCGGCAATGGGAATCGCCCTGGGTTCAAAAAAAATTAACTCGACAGACTTTTCAGATTTTAAAAACAGGATGTTTGAAATAATTAATATATTCTCTGCAACACGGCCCACGGCTGTTAACCTTTTTTGGGCAATCAAGAGGATGAAAAAACTCATACAAAATTCATCTCGCATTGAAGAACTAAAAGAGAAGTTTGAAGAGGAAGCAATAAGAATTTATAATGAAGACATAGAAATAAATAAAAATATTGGCAAGAATGGAAGTAAATTCATTGAAGATGGTGATGTCGTGATGACCCATTGTAATGCCGGGTCTCTGGCAACCGGGGGATATGGTACAGCATTGGGAGTTATTCGTGCAGCAGTGGAAGAAGGTAAAAAGATTGAAGTTTATGCATGCGAAACAAGGCCTTACCTTCAAGGTGCAAGGTTAACAACCTGGGAACTTAAAAAGGATAACATTCCCGTTACACTAATTACCGATAATATGAGCGGTCATTTTATAAAGGAAGGGACAATCAAAAAGATCATTGTAGGGGCTGATAGAGTTGCCGCAAATGGAGATACTGCAAATAAAATCGGCACCTATTCTCATTCCGTAATAGCTCAGGCTAATAAAGTTCCATTCTATATTGCCGCACCTTTATCAACATTTGATAGAAATGCAAAATCCGGCGATGATATACCCATTGAGGAAAGAAGTGTTGAGGAAGTGGCATACATAAAATCAGAGCAGATTGTTCCGGAAGGTATAAAAATCAGAAACCCCGCCTTTGATGTGACACCTGCTGAATATATTACGGCAATTATTACGGAGAAGGGGATAATTGAGAGTCCCAGCGAGAAAAATATTTTAACATTCCTGGACAGGTAAATTATTTTAGTGGGTGAGCCTGCTGTAAATTAAGATTATTTCCCTGCCGTATAAAAAAGCAATTATTATTCCAAAAGCTAAAAAGGGGCCAAATGGTATTTTGGTCCTGAAGCTCTTTTTTGTCTTCAGTGCATAGATTGTCCCAACCAAGGCCCCTGAAATTAAAGCAGTCTCAAGTACAACAATTGAGTATTCAAGTCCGAAAAGCAATCCTATTACAGAGGCAAACTTAACATCACCGCCCCCGAATGCCCCCGGGAAAATCAATAATATTATAATAAAGAAAAGAAACATGAGTAAAAATCCGTAAAGGTTGTTCAAAAAAGTGAAGTTGTAAATAACCGGGTATATTGACAGTATACCAAATGTTATCACTAAAGAGCCCGGGATTATCAGTGTTTTGATATCTATAATTGATATTGTCAGGGCAACGCAAACCAGGAAAAAAATATTAATTGAGTAAAGGCTTAATCCGTATTCAATTATAATAAGCAATAAAATTATACCGAATAATATTTCAAAAGCAGGGTATAGAATTGATATCCTTCCGCCGCATTTTTT
Organism: Spirochaetota bacterium; assembly: GCA_042569985.1. Lineage (GTDB taxonomy): Bacteria > Spirochaetota > UBA4802 > UBA4802 > UBA5550 > JBHPHB01. Next base: position 9,149 of record JBHPHB010000037.1, read on the forward strand.
GCATTTTCCCTTTTGAATAATAAATCCCAAAAAGGGGACCAGGTATAGGGGATTGATTCTTTCTTTGCATAGGGGGCATTTTGATGAAGAAAAGAGTGCCTTAAGGACATTTTCTTTTAATGAACCATCTGCATAACGTAATGCAAGGGTATAAAAAAAGCTGCCCCAAAGAGCCCCTATAAAAAATAAAAATATATAATTTGATACTGTCATAAGATTCGGCCCCCCTTCAAAATGTTTTATTAGTAAAAATATTTTCTTAAGCCCCCCTCTGGGGGGTTGGGGGGCTTATAAAATAAATTTTATGCAATATTTTTGTCTTTATTTCTATTTTTTGAACCTTTTATATATAAAGTCAATAGAAAAATAGAGGCCCATCCCCAGGCAATTAAATAAAATATCAAAAATTGAGAACTCCCTTAAAGGCAGAAACAGCTGGACTGTCTCAATAAGAAGCCCGTATATAAACAATAAAATTATTAATTTTAATATTGATAAATCAAAGGCCTTTTGTCCAATGAAGAGCAATACAAAAAAGGCAACCGCATGATTTAATTTATCATTTACACTTGCAACAACGGGAACCAAAAGGGGAGTAAATGCCATGTAGGAGATTATAATGATTAAAGCCCAGAAAGAAATTTTCAGAAATGTTCTATAGTATGCATGTTTTTTATTATTCCCGTTCTTCAATGAAAGATTAATTCTCCTCTAACTATTTTGATGAGAGCTCAATGTTTTCAAAAGTATTATCACACCGTATATTTACAATTAAAAAACTATTGACTTTACAATAAAAAAATCTTTAAGTTAATTAATCATGAAAAAATAAGAAAAGGCAGATAGTTATGAAATCCATTATTTTATTTTCGTTTATTATAATTGTAAGTTGTGCCGGCAGATCTATTACTGACCCCCTGGTCATAAGCAATGACCTAAATGCAGTTAAGAAAAGCATTAATAATGATAGAAATTATATTTTAAAAATTAAGAACATGAGACAGGGTAAATCGGGATTTTATTACATCCTGGATAATGACGGCAAAGTCATATATCACCCCCATGCCCTGCTTGTAGGGAGAAGTTTTAAAAAATTCTGGTTTGTTAAAGGTATCCTGAAAAACAAATCGGGGTGTTACCGTTATGTGCTGGGGAACAGGGAACATCTTATATTTTTTGATAAGCTCAATAAAAGGGAAATCATATGCCTTTCCATTCCTTCGGCGGAAGTAATTAATTATTCAGGTAAGTGTAAGGCTATCTCCAGGCAGGAGTAATCGGGCTAAACGATTTTTATATCTGATTTATTATGCTCGGACATGAAATACAGGCCCAGGGCATTTACTGCAACTGAATGGTGGATCTTCCCGTTTCTCAGCATCTCAATTACTTCATCAAGTGAGCATTTTATAACCTCTATATTCTCCGCTTCGTCAAGGTTTTGCTCTCCAATCTTTTTGCAATTTTTTGCATAGTAGAAGTAAATGTAGTTGCTGATTATGGCGGGATTTTGAGACAGTTTTTTTAGAAAAAATACTTCTTCCGGCTCATATCCTGTTTCTTCAATGAGTTCCCTTCTGGCTGTTAACTCGGGTTTTTCATTCTCCTCAATTAAGCCGGCAGGGGTTTCGATTGTTATTTCATCTGTTCCAAGCCTGTGCTGCTTGACCAATAAAAATTCATTGTTTTCTGTCAGGGCAACAACATTTATCCAGTCACAGCTATCGAGTATGTAAAAATCATAGGTGATTTTTTTATCGGGATGATAGCATTCAATATCTTTCAGAGAAAATATATTGCTGTTGAAGATTTCGGTTGTCTTTTTTTTTATCCACTTTTTCATATTTTTGACTATTAAAAAAAATTGCCACAGAGACTTTGAGACACAGAGGAATAACTTTACTCATTTGGCTGTAATTAAAAATTATAATTACAGTATCAGTAAGATGATATGAAGATATATTAATATATGCTGATTTGCGTAATCCCTGTGGCAAAGCAAACTAATGACTTGATTTGACTTTTATACTATTTCGCATCAATCCATTTCATCATTTTTCTCAGCTCAGCTCCAACCTGTTCAATCTTGTGGTCTCTCTGGTCCTCTTTTATCTTGTTAAAATTCGGACGGCCATCTTCATTTTCTTTCATCCATTTTTTAGCAAAAGAGCCGTCTTGAATTTCACTGAGTATCTGTTTCATTTCTTTCCGCGTCCCGTCATTTATAATCCTCTTACCGCTCATGTAGTCACCGTACTCTGCAGTATCGGAAACGGAATATCTCATGTAGTTTATACCGCCCTGGTAAAACAGGTCCACAATTAGCTTTAATTCATGGAGGCATTCAAAATAAGCTATTTCCGGCTGATAGCCGGCTTCAACGAGTGTATCAAAACCTGCCTTTACAAGCTCAGACGCTCCTCCGCAAAGAACTGCCTGTTCTCCAAAGAGGTCGGTTTCTGTTTCTTCCTTAAATGTTGTTTCGATAACGCCGCCTTTTGTTGCCCCTATACCCTTTGCATAGGCAAGAGCGGTATCCTTTGCCTTTCCCGATGCATCACTGTGAACTGCTATTAAACCGGGAACTCCGCCTCCCTTTTCGTATTCACTTCTTACAAGGTGGCCGGGCCCTTTTGGGGCTATCATTATTACATCAACATTATCTGGAGGTACTATCTCATTAAAATGAATATTAAAGCCATGTGAGAAAACAAGGGTTTTGCCTTCCTTCATATTCTCCTGGACATCGCTGTTATACACCTTTGCCTGAATGTGGTCGGGTGTTAATATTTGTATGAGGTCCGCTTTAATTGACGCTTCCTTTGCGGATACCGGTTCAAATCCATGTGATTTAGCCAACTTGTAATTATCAGTATCGGGAACTTCAGATACGATAACGTTAAGCCCGCTGTCTTTGAGATTTTGCGCCTGTGCATGCCCCTGACTGCCATAACCTATAACGGCGATGGTTTTATCCTTAAGGATATTCAGATCAGCATCTTCATCATAATACATCTTAGCCATTTTTTTCTCCTTTTGGTAACTGTATTTAATATTTTCTAAGTAAAAGGGATGTGGAGATAGGTCAGATTTTAAGATTGATAAATCTCAAACCCCCTGCAGTTCCCGGCAATCACCTTATCACCATTTTTTCATTTCCATGATTTTCTGTCAACTCCATACTATTCCCTGAGCATTGAAAGCCTTCCGCTTCTAATCATCTCCTTAATGCCATATGGGCGCAGCAGCTCAATGATTTTATCAATCTTGTCGGGAGATCCCTTTACGCCAAGGGTTACAGATTTAGAAGAGATATCGGCAATTTCCGCTTTGAATATTTCACAAAGTTCAAAAATTTCACCTCTTTTTGACGGATTGATGTGAACTTTTATAAGGGATAACTCTCTTTGAATTGATGGTGTCTTTGAATGCTCTGATACTTTAATTACATCAATCAATTTATTCAGTTGTTTCTTAACCTGTTCAATAATCCTGTCATCACCATTTACAACTATGGACATTACTGAAATGTCCTTGTTTTCAGTGGTACTTACAGCGAGAGAGTCGATATTATAGCCCCTTGCAGAGAATAATCCGGCCACCCTTGCGAGGACGCCCGGTTTGTTTTCAACGTTGACTGATATTACATGCTGGCTCATGCTAAATCTCTCATAATAGTATCCTTTACAGATTTTCCCGACGGTACCATGGGATATACATTTTCTTCCTTTGCCACATGGAAATCCAGGATAATTGGTTTGTCCGTAATGCTTAAAGCTTTTTTGATCATGGGAATAACCTCTTCTTTTTTTGTCACTTTTATTCCAACTGCGCCATAAGCCTCGGCAAGTTTTGCAAAATCCGGTGATGATTTAATACAGGTATGTGAATACCTCTTGTCAAAGAAGAGCTGCTGCCACTGCCTAACCATACCTAAAAAGCCATTGTTCAGTATTGCTATGATTACAGGAAGCTGGTGCTGTACGGCAACTATCATCTCCTGGATGTTCATTTGAATAGAGCCGTCTCCGGCAATGTTGATGACCCTCCTGTCAGGTTTTGCCAATTGGGCTCCAATAGCAGCGGGAAGTCCGAATCCCATTGTCCCGAGCCCACCCGATGATATGAAGGTTCTTGGTTCTGTGTATTTATAAAATTGTGCAGCCCACATCTGGTTCTGCCCCACCTCTGTACAAATAATTGTATCTTCTTTTGTGAGTTCATAGATTTGCTCAACAACATACTGTGGTTTTATTTCATCATTTTTACTGTCTTCATAAGTTAAAGGGTGTGTCTCTTTTGCCATATCAATTTCTTTAATCCAGTCATCGATTTTAGGGGCTTTAATCTCTTTATTTATTTTCTCCAGTACTTTTTTGCAGTCGCCCACAATTGGAACATCCACTATAACGTTTTTACTGACTGAAGCAGGGTCAATATCAATATGAATAACTTTTGCGTTAGGAATAAAAGTTTCAATTTTTCCCGTAACCCTGTCGTCAAATCTTGTGCCAATGGCAATTAATAAATCCGATTCATTAACTGCATGGTTTGCAAAGTATGTGCCATGCATTCCCAGCATTTGCAGTGAAAGAGGATCGGTTTCCGGATATATGCCAAGGCCCAGCAGGGTAGTGGTAATGGGGATACCTGTTTTTTTAACAAACTCTCGTAATTCTTCGGAGGCATTTGAAATTACAACGCCGCCGCCTGCGTATATTACAGGTTTCCTGGAATTTTCAATTAGCTTGCGGGCTTTTTTAATCTGCCCGTAATGCCCTTCATATACCGGCTTATAGCCTTTGAGGTTTATTGTTTCGGGATATTTAAATTGGTAAGTGTCATTTGAAATATCAACAGGTACATCAATAACAACAGGCCCCGGCCTTCCCGTGGAAGCTATATGAAAGGCCTCTTTTATAATATCTGCAAGTTCTGCTATGTCCTGGACCAGGTAGTTATGTTTTGAAATTGGTCTGGATATGCCGGTCATGTCAACTTCCTGAAATGCATCATTCCCGATCATATCGGTTTTAACCTGTCCCGTAAAACATACAAGGGGTATTGAGTCCATGTTGGCAGTTGCAATACCTGTAATAAGATTGGTTGCCCCTGGCCCTGAAGTTGCAAGTACCACTCCAACCTTACCTGAGGCCCTGGCATAGCCGTCGGCGGCATGAACAGCTCCCTGCTCATGCCTGGTGAGGATGAACTTTACAGGTGAATTATGTAAATGGTGGAAAATTGGAATGACCACTCCGCCTGGATATCCAAACATCACTTCCACCTTTTCTTTCTTCAGTGATTCAATTATTATTTCTGAACCTGTGATTTTCAACTGGTCTCCCTTTGCTTTGTTTCATACTTGATAAAAAAAGATAATATAACAAACTGTTAATTCTGATTATATATTGTTTCTTTATGTATTTTGTCAATTTTTTTTCTTACCTGGATTTTAAAGCTTGAAATTGTCAATTAGCTGAAATAATCTGACTTAATATTTTTAATAAAACAGTAAAAAAACGGATATTCATATTATTATATTTTTTTTGAGTGTTATTTAGAAAGTTTTAAATAAAAAAAACTGTTTTTTATGCAATACCGGATATAATGATATTATCTGATCTGAATGAAAACTTGATAGAGATACAGGGACCCACTTGATGTTAAAAAAGCATGCGGAAGAAATATATAAGAAAATTGTTTCAAGCAATTCACAAATGAGTCAGGATTCTATACCACACTCTGATGAATTTATACCGATATTAGAATCAAGCCTTGGAATTTCAGCTGAGGAAATAAATGAGATAATAAGATTATTAAAGGATGCACATAAGGTATTCATTATTGAGATTGTCAGGGAAGATGATGACCGTGGCATAAAAAGAGTTGAAGGTTATATTGATGCTGATACCACCAGTATCAGGAAATTAAAGAATTATTTTCAGGCTTCACTTGTTGCCAGGTATGAAGAAGAAACGCAAAAAAAGCAGTCTGTGCACGTGATTATTAAAGAGATTTTCCCTAAGATGAATATAATAAATAATACTCCCCTGGGGCATATTGCCAATAAGGCAATAATGCTTGAAGAGTTTGAAAAGCTGACTGAGAAACACTTTCATGTTTATTCGGAATCATGGAAAAAAGATAAATTTGAGGAGTTAATAAAAGAGAGGGAAGGTGATCTCACTAAGAGGGTTGTAAAAACTGAAAACCAGGAAAATAAAGAAAGCTCTAATGATAAAAAAAACGAACAACCTTCAACAGGCAGGGCAATCGATTCAAAAGAGTATAGTGAATTTAACTCAACGAGCAGGGACCAGTCTTTAAACAAGGTCCTTCAAATTTACGGGGTTGAATTTTTTTTCCGTGTTAATTTAAGAAAATATAATTTTAATTACATAAGAGAAATAGTTGATTCAAAACATGTATTCAGAAAGTCCGAATTGCAGCTTTTAAAGAATATGATTCAAAAGCTGAGAGACAATTTTGTCAGGGACGAGAAGCTCAGTGAATATAAAAATGATATATCAGAACTTGAAAGGGCTATCTCAAGGAATGTCTCTTCTGTAAGAAGATAACAGTTTTTAGTTGACATGTTAAAATTTTAAGGACACATTATCTTTATGGTTAAAAACAGATTAATTCCCATTATTATTTTATTAATTGTTATTCCAATTAAATCCCAGGCCAAGGAATTTTTAAATACCTTTCTCCATATAAATCTTGGTGTAATGGTGGGCCTTACATATGGGGATATAATGAGTTATGAGAATAAAATATTCTCCGATATTGAAACTTATAGAACAGAGGATCCCATTAAAGATAATCCCGAATATTATGATATGTCCCTGGGGATTATGATTGACCTTTCTCCTTTCCCCCCATTGATTCTTGGTAATGAAGCACATGCGGTCAAATTCGGTATCAGGGGCGGGTACAGGTTTCACTCATTAACGCAAAATATTTCAATTGAAGAGGGAAGTCAAAGTGAAGTTGATTACGGCGGCGATCTTATCTCATTTGGTACATGGATGGTGGGGCCCGTTATTCACTATGCTCCTTCAATAAAGATGTCTGATATTTCCGATGCCTATTCTGCCGAAGGCGGTTTTACTTTTTTCTTTTTGTATGGCCAGTTGAATAACGGGACATTGTCAAAACAACCGTCAGTGAGAAGTTATATTGATTCCATTTCAGGGACACCATTAGAAAATTATGAAACCTCTGTTACGGGCTTTAAAATTGATGTTGGAATTGGCGGAGAGGTTTCACTTTGCGCAATAAATTTTGGTGTAAATTTATTTTATTCATTCATGAGAATTAAAATGAAGGAAAATGTATATGGAAGCGGTGTTAGTAGAACTACCACGATAAACGAAGCATGCCTTGAAATATATATAGGGATTCCCGTGGGAGAACAGTTATTCTCTAATTTATTCTAGCCTTAAAAGATTGAAACACCTTCCAGATTTGTGAATAATTTACTTTTTTTTCGATGATTTTTTTATAAAGGTTATCACCCTGTTGAGTACAGGGATCAATTCATCGTCCTGTATGAAACCCGGCAAGCTTGCCAGGAACGTACCGTTTTTATCAGTGAAAACCAGCATGGGCAGGCCCCGTCCGCCAAGTAAAATAAAAAAATCCTTTGGAGATATCCGGTTCTTTTTATACAATATGGTTTTTTTCGATTCGACATCAATTCGAATGGGAATAAATTTTCTTCTTAATTTCCTAATGACCTTAGGAGAGGAAAATGTCTCTTTGTCCATCTTCCTACAGTAGAATCACCAGGATGCGTAAAAGAATAAAAGAGTTGGCCTTTTATATTTTTTTGCAAGCTTGATACCCTTATTGTAGCCATACCATCCCACCCCTGATTTTGAAGATATAACTTCGGGCAGAGCAAATGGTACCGTTAATAGGAAAACCAGGCCAATTATTAATTTTCTGCTGTTCATTTATTTTGATCCTTAATTCAAAAATTTCAAATGAAATTTATTTTCAGAACAAATGACAGTCAAGACATTTTTATTGAAATTTTTTATTGACTCTTTTTTATTTATTTAAGAAATTTCAACACACTATTTATCTCTGGAAAAGTGGGGTTATATTTTTTAAATGAAGAAATTAAAAAAGCTGGCATTAGTACTTGCCACCGATTTTGAAGCAAAACCCTTTATAAAGGGTTTTAGCCTGAAGAAAATTGAGGATGGACCTTTCTTAATTTACGGTATTAATGAGATATATCTGATAATATCAGGAATTGGCAAGGTAAATTCATCTATTGCTGCTTCCTACCTCATTGTTGAACATGGTATTACTCACCTTTTTAATCTTGGTGCATGCGGTTCTACAAATCGGGAATATGGTGTGGGTGATATTTTGCACATAAACAGGGTTTTAGATTATGACAGGCCTAAGTTATTAAATATGAAACCAAGGTTCATAAAACCACATATAATAACCGGTTTCAGGACTGCTGGTTTGTCAACACAGGACCGGCCTGTAATTGGCGGGGATGACAGGAAAAAGATTGGTCAATATGCGGAACTTGTGGATATGGAGGGGGCGGGATTTTTGCAGGCCTGTAAGGTTTTTTCAAAAAAATCCTATTTATTTAAGATAGTAACAGATACACCAGAGCACCAGAAAAATCTGGATATAATCATGAATATTAAACGGACAGCACCAGTAATGTATAAGTTTTTTAAAGATGAGGTCTTCCGTAAATTTAATAATGGAGACATGTAAATAAAAAGTAGAATTTTATCAAGCTTCCTTTTAAAATACTTGCATTAGAAAAGGTTAAGATAAAAAATGCAAAAAAATTATATGTAATTCAATCTAAATTTTCGTTATACTGAGGATTTTAAAATGCAGGTAACCAATGATGATCTTAAATTAATCTCCAATACCATAAGTACTTTATCCATGGATGCAGTACAGAAGGCAAATTCGGGCCATCCCGGGCTTCCCATGGGATGTTCGGATATTGCTGCCGTGTTGTGGTGTAAAATATTAAAGCATAATCCCGATGATTCCCAATGGGTTAACAGGGACAGGTTTGTACTTTCGGCAGGACATGGATCAATGCTTCTTTATTCAGCCCTTCACCTGTCCGGTTACAAAATAACACTTGATGATATAAAAAACTTCCGGCAGCTCCATAGCCTGACACCCGGGCACCCGGAGCATTATGTAACTGAAGGAGTTGAAACAACTACGGGGCCCCTGGGGCAGGGGTTTGCGAATGCCGTGGGGATGTCAATTGCGGCAAATATATTAGGTGATGAATTCAATTCCGGCAAAGATAAAATAATAGACCATTACATTTATGCCCTTGTTAGTGACGGTGACATGATGGAAGGTGTTTCATCTGAGGCTGCGTCCCTGGCGGGGCACATGGGCCTGGGGAACATCATATTTATTTATGATGACAATGACATAACAATTGAAGGCTCCACAGACCTGACTTTTTCTGAAGATGTGGGGAAAAGGTTTGAGTCATACAACTGGGATGTCCAAAAGATTGACGGGCATAATTATGATGAAATTGAAAAGTCCATTCTACAAGCTCAAAAAGAAAAATCCCGGCCTTCAATAATAATTGCAAAAACTAAAATAGCCAAGGGCAGTCCCAATAAAGAGGGATGTGAAGATTCACACGGTGCACCACTGGGAGAGGATGAGATAAAGGCAACCAAGGAATGTTTGGGATGGGATGCTGATGCATCCTTTTATGTGCCTCCAAGGGTATATGAAATTTTCGGTGAAAGAAAAAAGAGCCTCCATGAACTGTATAATAACTGGCAAAAGATATTTAAGCAGAGTTTAAAGGGAGATGCAAAAAACAAGTGGGACAGCTATTTTAGAAAGCCCAATGCCGGTGCGTTGAGAAAAAAAATGCCCCACTTTGATCCGGATAAACCTGTTGCAACAAGGAGTGCCAGCGGGAAGGTTATTGAAGAGCTTTACAGGGAGCTGCCCAATTTTATTGGCGGTTCTGCTGACCTTGGCCCCAGCAATAAGACAACTGTTGAATGGGCAGGCGAATCGGGAAAACAAAAAACAGGCAAAAATATTCATTTCGGAATTCGTGAGCATGCCATGGGTTCTATTCAAAACGGCATTGCCTATTATGGAGGATTTATTCCATTTTCCGCGACTTTTTTCGTTTTTATGGATTATATGAGGCCCCCCATCAGGATAGCGGCACTTGGGAAACTCAATACGATATATGTTTTTACTCATGATTCAATTTTTGTTGGGGAGGATGGGCCCACTCACCAGCCGGTGGAGCACCTTTCTGCCGCAAGGGCAATACCAAACCTCAATGTAATAAGGC
>JBHPHB010000038.1:0-19252 GCA_042569985.1 Spirochaetota bacterium
GTATAAACCTTTTAAAAGATCCAATTATTAATGGAATATTGGTTAATTACCATGATATTTCTGAACGAAAAAAAGTCGAAAAAGTCTTAAAGGAAAGCAAAGACAGGGTTAGAAGATTTACAGAAAATTCTCAGGATATGATTTATCGCATGTCCTTACCTGATGGAAAATATGAATATGTAAGTCCGTCATCGGTGGATATTTATGGATATGAACCAGAAGAATGGTACGATAACCCATTATTAATTGCAAAGATTATACCACCAAATTGGGAAGAATATTTTAAAAATGAACACAGCAAATTATTAGCTGGAAATTTATCTCCCACTTTTGAGCATCCAATTATTCATAAAACAGGAAAAGTTAAATGGATTCATCAACGAAATGTGTTAGTTTCAGATGAACAAGGCAATGCAATTGCTATTGAAGGTATAGTAACTGATATTACTGAACGTAAGAAATTTGAAATGGAACTGGAAAAAGCACATCAGAAAAATAAAGATCTATTAAAGGAATTGCAGCACCGGGCAAAAAACAGTTTTGCAATGATATCCAGTTTGATAGGCCTCACAGAAGATTCCAGTTCGTCTCCCGATGCAAAAGCAGCTCTATCTGAAATCGGCTTACAGGTTCATGCAGTGTCCGAGCTGTATGACCTGCTCTATTCAACCGATTCGGTTACAGATGTACGGCTTGATGAATACCTCAGCAGGGTCATTTCTTCTGTACCGGTAATTTCCAGAAATATTGCTATTAACAAAACACTCGATTCCATTACAATGCCCATGAAAGCAGCCATCCCTGTGGGTATAATCGTCACTGAACTTATAACAAATTCCATTAAGCACGCTTTCCCGAAAAACAGTGGCGGAACAATATCCCTGTCACTGAAAAAGGAGAAGGCAGGTGCAATCATTGAAGTCAAGGATGACGGCAAAGGGCTTCCTGAAGGACTTGACATGTCAGCAAGTGATTTTCTTGGTTTAGAGCTCATTCATGCTCTTGTCTCTCAGATTGAAGGAAATTTGGAAATTAAAAGCGAAAATGGAACCAGGTGTGTCGTGAAATTTCCTATAGAAGAAGCTGCTTCCTCCTGATGTAACTGCTCAGCTGTATGCTCCACTAATATATCATTTTTAGCTAATAAAAAGGACAGGTATTATCCTGTCCTTCAATCGCGATGGGTGGCTGACGGGGCACCCCCAATTAATTGAAAAAGCAGAAATTATCATCCAGGACATTGATCGTTGGCAATTCTTATTACCTTGAAATACCCGTCAGTTATATTGTTTCCATCAGAAACCTGTCCCTCAAAAGTACCGCTTGAATATTCCCCTATGGGATTTACTTCATTAATTATGATTGTAAATGAACCAACAGGATTATAAGATATAGTTTCAGTTATGTAACCAAAACTTATTAAATCAATAGCATATGTCCCTGATGTGTTATCATCCACGTATAGATATGCATAAACAGATGGTTCATCAGGGTACGTCGTATTATCGTCCGTTCCAAAAACACAGAGAGCAGAATCCATAAGTGACATATATGGCACATTCCCCAGGTCAGAAAAGCCTTTTGTAATCTCTACTGTTTGACCATTGAGTTTAAAACTGATAATGTCACTTTCAGCTCCATTATCATCCTTACAGCCAACAAGAAATACTATTAAAAATGATATTAATACTGCAGCTAACTTAAAATATTTCATAATTACCTCCATTTTTTTTACAAGTTAACAATAATATATATTATATGTCAATTTTTTCTCATTGTTTATTATAAATTAAAGGACTCTTATTAAATGTCAATTTTTTTTTGAATATTAAAAAACCCCTGCACATTCACAGGGGTTAAAATCCGATGGGTGGTAAACGGGACACCCCCAATTTATAAAAAAAGTAGAAATTATCAGAAATGCATGTATTCAAACATTGCTGTATTTTAAGAAAGCAGCATAATTTTGTTGACTGAATTTTATATTGTATTATCTTATAGTAAATTAAAATTGCATTAAGCATTCTATGGCTTAAGAGGGTTAAAATGAATAAAGTAGATGAATTAATATCAGAAATTGAATCCCTACCAATAGAAATTAAAACTGAAATAATTGATAAGCTATTGAATAGTATTAATCCAACTCAAAAAGAAATCGATAAATTATGGGCAAAAGAAGCTGAAAAAAGAGTTGGTGAAATAAAATCAGGCAAAGTGAAAACCATTCCCGGTGAAAAAGTCTTCTCAGAAATTCAAGATAAATTGTCTAAATGAAATATTCTTTTCATCCATCCGCCAGAACTGACTTAAATAGTTCAGTTGATTATTATGAGGAAAGAAAAGCCGGACTCGGTCTTGAGTTTTCAAAAGAAGTATTTTCAGCCATACAACGCATCATTCAGTTTCCTGATTCATGGCCAAAACTGTCAAAAAATACACTTCGTTGCTTAACAAACAGATTTCCCTATGGGATCATCTATCATATTGTTGAAGACGAGGTTATAATAATAGCAGTAATGCATCTTAACAGAAAACCCGGTTATTGGAGAGATAGAATATAATTCATAATACTTACAGACAAAAAGAACCCGCAAACAGAATTCGCGGGTTCCCTTTACGGGTGGCTGACGGTGATCCTAAAAACTTAAATAATCATGTATTAAAACGTGCCTTAATTGACATGTTGGTTTATTTCGCTCGAAAACTGCATAAAAAAGGCGGGTACTTAGGGTATTAAAATTTGTGTGCCATCATTTTTATTGAATGTATTTCAGCTGATAGCAGAGGATTATATCTTAGCATAACTACCTCCACCTCAATATAATTCCCTGTAACATTATTCAGAACAGCAGGCAGTGAATTATATAAAATTGGCCCTTGCCATTGAGCTTCCCTTAGGTTAAATTCTGAATCTGCTGTTCTGTAACGAATTTGCAGATCCATACCAGTTGATCCGGAAAGGGTTGCATCAACATCTATTCCATCCCATGATGTATTCCCATCCAAATATCCCTGCTTAACTGTCCGGATATATCCTGAAGGTGAAACGATGGTTTGAAAGGCATGCCCTGTTTGGTCACCTGCAACATATGGCCCCAGGCCAACCGGATATGTGCCAATTACAGATCCATTATATGTATTTATCTTAGAAGTTGAGCTATCACACCGATTTGCACTCCATAGACTATTATTTGAATCAAGGGAAAGGGCTATGGGAGCCCGGTCTGAACCAAGGTCAATGGGTGTACCTTCTATATGCGTTAATGCATTAATGACACTGATATACCTGTGGGTGTTATCGCTTGTACACACTGTTGCCCATGTGTGATGTGATACGAAAACCTTGCTTTCATTTATATCTCCCTGACTATCTCTTATTGAAGAAATAGCAATATCCCTGGTATGACCTCGACCAAGATTCGAAAATGTGTCCCATGTCTCATCAGATGGATCAAAACGGTGAACTCCTCCATCTTCCCCACTGGCTACCCATACTTTATCAAAGGGATCAATGGCAAGGTGGTATGTTGCATTGCCTGGAACGCTATAATCGCTTTCTGCACCATTTGATGGATCTATTTTCACAAGATAACCACTTCCATCTCTGGAAGAAATCCATAAGCTCCCATTGGAATCAATGGCAAGGCCATAGGGATAATATGATAGAACTATTGAATCAAGGATTGTACCATTATCACCATCCAGCTTAATAAGTTTTTTTGATGCATAAAAACCAGCCCATATGTTATTGTCCCTGTCAACACCTACTGCCCGCCCACAGCTGTTAGTACAACTTGGATTGTCTGGCACTGCACTCCACAAAATACATTCATCATTGGCCACCATTTCATCAGGAGATATTACACAATCTCCAGATACATCAGTTGATGTATTTATTACAGTGTTGTTATTTGAATCAACACAATTTCGTTCATGAGCAGATAATTTGACAATTTGACTATCTTCCAAGCAAGCAACTACAGCATTACCAAATCTGTCTACAGCAATACGATTTGGCCTGTTACATACAAAATATCTTGCTTTTTCACAGCCAGTGGCAACATCAATTTTTGAAACAGTATCCTCATCGGAATTTGCAATCCACACATAATCTGTCCTCATTGCATTGTAATCAATCTTCAATCCCCCATTTCCGTTGGAAGATAATCCATTTGAATTATCTCTTAAAGGTTGGAAGGTGTTAGAAGAACCTTCTCCAATACTAAAAACCTCTCTACAATAACCATTGATGTATTCATATCCTGGATCACAGCTTATACCTTCAGGATTACTGCCACTATTCTTTTTGCACTTCAAATAAGTAATTGAAAAAAGCAGAATAAGGATAACTGTAATTGTTTTGTTTAATGAATTTTTATTCATCATATTGTCCTCTTTGAAGCTATTTATTGAAATTATCACATCAATGATTGTTCACCCTCTTCTGGCATTTACATAATTCAAATAATGCTAGAGTAATTCGCTTCATATCGACTCCTAGAATATTGATTTATATATATAATTTGTATAAATAAAATAATTTGTCAATAAAATAACACTAAATATATGATTGGTAAGTAATAATGAAATAATGAATTATCATCAACAAGAAAGGAAATAATTTACATAAAAAAAGGGATTCCTTTGGGTGGAACCCCATTATGGGTGCGCAATGGGGACCCGCGAAAGTGCGGGAGGCTCTTATATCAACTCTGATTTATTTCAAGAAAGCAGCACAAAAAAGCAAGGACTGTTGATCCTCTTTTACAAACAAGTATCCCTGACAAAAATTGTGAGGCAAGCATCGTTTTTGAGGTCAATCAACCAAAATTCCTCTGCCCATAGGGATTGTTAATTTTTTTTATTTCTTGTAATATATAATCTTAAGTTCTTTCACTTTACTTATCACCTTGCTGTCATTTTCCTTTCCCTTTATGATGACCTTTGCAAGGTTGTCATAACTGTCATATATGTTTTTATATGTAACCTGGCCAGTCAATGGACCCTTCTCAAAGCCGGGCTTATATTTCTGCCAATACTTATGAAAAACGATATTTCCATGTTCATCATATTTATATTCATTCTTTCTATGCAGGTTTCTGCCAAGGTAATATGTCTGAAGCTTAATCTGCCTTTTGTTGGTCCAGGAATATTGAATGCGTTCTAAAACCTGCCGGCCCCGGTATGTCCTCTCTTCAATGAGGTTGCCCCGGTCATCCCACTTGTATCTCATTAGTTTCACCAATCTTCTGGATCCATTATATTCCCTGAATTCAACGAACTGATTTTTACTGTTATATTTATATAAAAACTTTCCAGTGAATGTGGCCCTGCCCCGCCTGGGAGTATGGTACGTACTGTGCTCAACAAGGTAACCGGCCCTGTTATATTTATACCGGTAGGTCCTGATTGGTATTTTGTTCCAATGATACCTGATTATTCTGTTCTTAGCATCATAAACATATCTGTCAGCATTGCCATATTTTCCTTTGCCTTTTTGACTTTTAATTGCAATGCGGTTTCCTCTTTTATCATAGGTATATTTTGTCCTGAAGATCAATTCCATTTCTTTATCTTTACCTGCATACTGGTCAACAAGTACAACCTTACTCTTTTTATTATATTGATATTTATAAATGGTATTCCCCCATTTGTAAGCAATTTTAGTTTCGGTTATTTGCCCCTTTCTGTTTACCAGGACAGTTTCTTTCTTATCCTTTGTAATTCTCTCAACCATTTTCACCGGCCCCTTGAGGCTCATTGTAATGATTTCAATGTTATCTGATTTTTCCTCTGCGTATTTCCATTCCGGCTTTCCCATTCGGTAAGGCATTGACGGTGATTTCACCCAGGCCTGCGCTGACAATTGAATGCTCCAGGCAAATAGAATAAACGAAAAAAGAAAGATGTAATTCCTTTTCATCTTTTTGTTATTATCAACATAATTAGCTGAATTCATAAATAATCACCTTAAATTTGAAATTTATAATAATCAACAGTCTGCAGTAACAATGGCAGAAAAAATAAAGTCAACTATTGAAACACAAAATAATTAAATTCAGGAATGCAATATAATTTGCAGCATTCAGAATTATCATTGAAAAATCTGGTAGAGTATCAGTCAATAATGTTTGTGCAAAACATTGTTAGAAAATCTGCGTAAAAGTTTCAAGCAAAAAACCCCTGCACAATCACAGGGGTCTTTGGGTCTGGGTGGCTGACGGTGACCCTAAAAAAATAAATGACCATGTATTTAAGCACCGCTATCAATTTGACAATTCTTACCGATTTTATCAGGAATGCTGTTTTCACCTTTTATTTTTTCAATTAATTTGAAATATTTTGAAAGTGCTTCATTACATCTTTCCGATTTCGATCTTTTTTTTGTGCAAGATATTTTTATTCTTTTCATTGCCCCATCAATATTTTTTATATTTTTTCTGCCTTTTTTTATTATGATTATACATTTCTTTTGATTGTATTGAGCCATTAAATTTTGTGAAGAAAAAATAAGTACAAAACCAATCAAAGAAACAAAGAATATCGAGACAAATAGTTTTAATGTTTTCATATTATACCATCCTAATTAATTGTTGTGCAGCAAGTTTATTTACTAGCTTAGGATATTGACATATCAATTATCATGATTGTCTACTATTTTTTAATATATATTCATCTATTATTTTCGTATATCATTGTGATTATTATGAGGATATACACTGTTAAAAAAGCTTTGTGCCGGCTTAACGGCTGAGGACATTAGATGATAATGAGAGTGGTGTTATCATGTCTGAGATATAAACCACACCTGTATCTCGAAAATTATATCCTCAAAACAGGAGTTCGAAAACTGTCTATGCCTGCGTACGTTACTGGACAGAAAACGGATAAGTTATTATCCGTTTTTTTTATCATCCAATAGTTTCTTCACCCAATCTATTACCATATCAGCAAGATCAATTGCATCTTTATATTCGTTTTCATCGATTTCTTCATAATCACCAGGATATCTGGTAGTTAAAGAATAATCCGTTAAGAGTGGATATATAGGAATTTTATCCCTATACTGAGCACTTCCAAAAACAAAAAATTATATGATGATCCATCCCTGGATCATCATGATGCCCGTAATTTTGGTGAAATTAAATATCTTCATACTGCAAATTTTTAGATTATTGGCATTTAATATCCGACTTTTATCACTGCTGAAAAACCTGAATGCAAGCAAAATTCCCGTGTCTACTGTGGGCAGTATTATAATTTATGTTAAATTGGAAATGACAGGTGTCTCACCTGCCCTTTCATGTAAAAAACCCCTGCACAATAACAGGGGTTTAGGTGATGGGTGCAGAACGGATCACCCGCGTAAACAAAAAAACAGACAATTTTCTCAGGCTTTAGTATATACACTGATTCATTTCAAGAAAGCTGCTTAAAAAGAGACGGGTACTGTTAACCCGCTCCTTGTTTCCTGCTATTAAAATTATAATTTAGAATTATCAATACCTGACCATTATTCACTGGATAAAACACTAAAACATTAAGGATCTAACCCATAATATCTACAAAACAGATAATTGAATTAAAATATTTAACATATATCTTTCTAATTAATATATAGTTTAACAAAAAGTTATTGAAAAAAAATTATAAATTATCCAATATAACATATCCTGTATAATAGGAATCGCATATATGAAAAAAAATCGAATAATATATAGTTCAATTCTATTCAGTTTATTCCTTATTATTTGTCTCTTCATATCACAATGTAAACCAGATAAGACTAAAAAAGATACTTCAGAAAGAACTCCTGAAATAGTCATATTGTATAATAGTACAGAAATTTCTAACAATGCCAATGGTATAGTTCTAAGCCCTGCTTATAACGGTATTGAAAATAATTATACTTTTACAATTCAAAATACGGGAAACGAAGAACTTACATTATCTGATAACCCGAGAGTAGAAGTAAATGGTACAAATTACACATTGAAAACAGATGCAACCAGTACAATTGGAGCAGATGGAAGCACCAGTTTTACTATTACTCTTACAGCACCATCAACAAACACATATGAAGGAACTATAAGCATATCATCAAATGACTCAGATGAAAACCCCTATACCTTCTCAGTTACAGCTACATCATGCCCGCAATATCCACTTGTGATTAGCACAAATCCTGTAAATGACGATCAATATGTACGGCGAGATACCTTAATTACGGCTACATTTAATAAAGATATGAACCAATCAACAATTAATTCAAGCACCTTTTTAGTAAATTCAGGGAACGTAACAGGTACAATAACATATGACGGAGCAACCAAAACAGCAACCTTTACTCCCGTTTCAATTCTATTACGTAATACAACCTACACTATAACCATTACAACAGGAGCGCAGGATGGAGTAAATGGCAATTCCATGCAAAGCAATTATGTATGGTCTTTTGACTCTCCAACAAGTTCCGAAAGTTCGGAAAACTGCAAGGACCATATTGACAATGACGATGACGGTTATCCCGATTGTGACGACAGCGACTGTTCGCCTTTGAGCATTTGCGTTGGTGGTATGAGTGGTCCGGGGAATTTTGAGAATTGCGAAAACGGGTTTGATGATGATCTTGATGGTTCTACAGATTGTTCCGATTCTGATTGCTATAATTATTTTGACGGCTGCAGCTGTTATGATTATTATGATGGTTTTTTATGCGAGTTTAACTGTTATAACGGAATTGATGATGATTCTGATGGCAATATAGACTGCGATGACAATGATTGTGATGGCATAAGGCCCTGCCCATAACAGTACAATTTACCTGGAATATTCATTATCATTTTTATAGCAACACCTTCCATTGTTCTTAAACAAAACAATCCTATATGGACGGAAATGCCTGTTAGAATAATCCAAAAAGACCCTGTCCCTTTCAAAACAATTGCCCAGGACTTTCATATTTTTTATTTTTCTATAATGAAAAAATGACCGGGCCGCCGCAACTATAAACTTTAATTTCTCACTGCAAACATCCTGAATGAAATAATTATAGTCTAACACACCCGTTTTAAAACGTTTGAAGTTTGTATCAATTTCATTACCGGCTATTCCCCTTTGGGAAAATAGAGCTATAAGCGGTACCACGGTTGATGCACCTATAATCTTTTCATCTTTTTTACTGTTATTCTTTATATATTCACTCACCTCTTTAAGTTGTGAAAAATAAAGCTTCTTATTCCACAGATAATGGCGTATAACCGGTTCCGGCTTTCCCATTATCCTGTGATCCTTCCAAAACAAAAATTTAACAATGACTGATGGGCCCTTCAGGTAAGGTGGCTCGGTCCATTTATACTCAAGCCGTTTATCGTGATTTATTTGTTCTGAAGTAAATGCTTCATAAGAAAGATTTGAAACAGGCATATACACTAAAAACAAAAGAACAGCAATGACAGTTGAAACAGTTTTTTTTAAATCCAATTCGTTCAGTTCTTTCAGTAAACCTGCCACCTCTTCAATGGTCCATGCCATGAACCAACCGGACATTAATGACAGTACTCCCAGTATAATTATAAAATAAAAATGATAGAGTTCCTTAAACATGGAAAACTGAAAAAGCAGGGCAACGGCAATAAATGTTATAATGAAAAGGGGGAAGTTCTTAATTAAAATATTTTTAATATCCCTATAAAAAGTATCTCTAAATGAGATGTTCTTAAAAAACAAAAATATCATTAAGATAATCGAACAGACCGAACCCCAATAGAGTTGCGTATGATAATACAGGGATTGTAAAAATACTCTTGAAATAAAGAACTGATATAAATTATGCAAAACAGAATAGATAGCATAAAAAGTATTATTCCCTTTAATATAGGGAATGGTATTGGGGTTTTGCGCCACCTTTTTAAAGTGATAAATATAAACTCCATCTATATAATTCCAGCTGCCCATGAAAAAGCATATAAGAAATATTGAAATGAAAAGTACCAGAAAGGAAAGTAAATACTTAAATGATGATTCCCTAAGAAAAAGTGTTATTACCATTAGGACCATGGCAGCAGCAACAATATATAAACCGGTATGTGCTGCAACTGCCATTACAACACCAGACAGTAAATATTTTTCTCTGATAAACAGATAAACAGAAAGAAGCATGAACATTGTTGTACAGTTGACACCGGTCATATTACTTGATGCCTTGAGTACTTCCATTGCAAAAAGAAAGAGAAGTATAGAAAGCAAACCACAAAGCCTGCCCTTTATAATCTTACCAATGAAATAAATTAAAATACCCGATATTAAAGTTGCAGTTGCAGGTATCATTTTTGAAAGAAAAATAGAAAATCCGAAAATTTTAAAAAGAATGGCTGGAATTAAAACATGTACTATGGGGTGTGAGAAAAAAAAGTCCCTGTAAGGAAGAATGCCTTCTCCCATGAGGTGGGCCATATAAAAATAGATATTTTCATCAGTTGTTGTAGGCAAAAAGGACTGGGCCTTGAGGAGCACATATAAAATAACAATGAGGAAAAGCATAACATAATGATAATACTTTCTTGCGAACATAATAAAATAGTTGTTAATGGAATAAAATATTTTGTCAAGGATGAAAAATCAAAATAATTTCAGATTTCAAATCACTCCAAAAACATATAGTCTTTAGAAATTTTCTTTTTTATAATCTTCTTTATAAATTCTTCTTAAAAGATAATCAACATTTTTGATCTTTCTAAACTTCAAAAACCTGTTATCCTTTATTTTCATATAATCACTTTTCCAAAGATAAAATTTCCTCCCGGGATATTCATCCATAATAAGTCGGTTAAACCCTGGAATGTTCCTGACATACAAAACCTGGTTATTAAAATAGATACCGTTTCTTGTTAAATCCAAAACATGCATAGAACCACTAGGAGAATTCAAGAACACAATAGCATTTGAAATATCCCTTTTTTTTACTTCATCATATAATGTCATTCGCATATTAACCTGGGAATGAAACTGAAAGCTGAAAAATATAAATAAACCCATATTAATAATAACAGTACCCGGCAGGATAAATTTACTCCCCTTCCACTTTCTTGCCATTACATCTTCAATTCCAACTGCCATTAAAAGTATAATTGCAAATAATGATGAATACAGATATCTGGGACCATATTGATTTACGGGATTGAAAAGCCAGAAAAAATAAGCCAGCAAAATTGATGCAAAAATACCAATCATTAAATACAGATATTCCCTGTTAAATCTCTTTGAAAAAAACAATACCGGAAAAATAAAGACAAAGCAGAAAGGAATCCATATATTCAAACGTACAAATCTATAAAAAATATTGTTTTTAATAGCCCATTTGAATGATTCAAAATATGGATAACTTAATCCCAATTTTTCATAAGGACGATGTTTATTGAATGGGGTCAGCAAAGAATCACCAGTCTGCAAATAGTTATATATTAAAAAAATGCCAAAGATAAATAAAAATCCAGACAGGTAAAGCAACCACCTGCTAATTTCTTCCTTAATAATCTTATTGTTTATTCTAAAAAAATAGATATAATGAATGAAAAGACAAAAGGCAATTACTACAGCATCCAATTGCCTTATTAGAAATGAAATACCAAGTATGATGCCTGACAAAAGGAAATAAAATCTTTTTTCCCTTTGAAGATTTTTAAAGTATAAGTAAACAAACAATACATTAAAAAATAGAGATGAAGGATGTGAAAAGTATGAAGAAGAGTTTAAAATAAAATACGGGCTTGTTGCCATTAAAATCAAAGAAATATTAGCTGTTTTCTCTGAAAATATTTCACGTGCAAGACCATACATCACAACCAGAGTTAATACAGCAAAAAGAACATTTACAATTCCCGGAAAGCCTATAAGTACTCCAAACATCAGGAAAAAAGGCCATCCGGGCGAAAACTTCCCATAAAACTTTCCATCATTTATAATATGAAATAAATCATAAAACTTTTTATTACGTGGTGAAGGAACTGACAACTTCCCGTCTGAAAACAATTTTGCAGATATTAAGTAGGAATATTCATCTCCTGAATTTGGAAAATCTCTTAATGTTAGTTGACTTGTAAAAAAACCACACAGGAGGACCCATATGCATGCTATAAGGATTTTACTGTTACAATATTTATCTATCATAAAGCCTGCAATTTATAAAAAATATATTATTGTTTCTTTAATTATTATTTTTCAGTTGCCTGGCATTTTCAAATATGGCAAATACAATATATTCAGTAGAACCTTACACTGACATTAGTGGTCAAATATTAATTACTCAATATACATTTCTAAATATCAGCGGATATTCTTTATAACTATATCCGGGGCCGGTGCTTATCCAGAAATAAAATTGCTTTCTCAAAATTCAGGCCTGAGAGTATGGTATGGCCTTTGCCAGGTTCCTGTATGTACTTAATGTGTTTGTACCCATTAAGCATCATCAGGCGGTAAGCCATGTAGTTTGCAGCTAGATTAGAATCAAGATCACCGGTGGTCATTACTATTGGCAGTCTTTTAGCAAAAGAACTGCTGGGTTTTATTCCGCGTGCCATACTGATCATTCCCTTGAAAAGAAAAGGATAATATCCCAGCAGGTTAGCAGAAATCAGCCCCCCCCAGGAAAAACCGCCAACATATACCCGGTTTGAATCTATATTATATTTTTTCTGCAAATGATAGGCTGCGGCAATAGCAAGATAACCCTGGTCGACACCTCTCCTGCTGGCACTGTATGCATTAAAACCTGCCCAGATTATATTATGCTTATCAAGGAACTTCCTGTAAGAACTTCCGGGTTTACCGTTAGCCATGAAAACCAGCAAACCAAATTTTTTATCACCGGTATAATTTGTCGGAACGTAGATATCCACAGACTGCCTGCTTACGCTGGGAAATTTTTTAACAGGGTCTGAAGCAAATACTCCGGGAAAATTCGGGTACCCTGATTTAAATCTCATTTTATAAAGCCCCGTTCTTCGTGACTTCGAAGTCTGTATAATTTGCCTGGTATACTTCCTGATATTTTCTTTATACTTTTTAACCCTATCTCTTTGTGCCTTTGCTTCTTTTAGATATTTCTGCCTGCTCCCTCTAAGGGGCAGTCCGGCTTTAAACAGGATGTTTAAAATGTCAACATATCCGTATTTTGCTGCTGAATTTACCAGCGAATAGTTATATTTACCAATGTTGCCTGCGGAAGTTTCTAATTTAATCAATTTTACAACAGTTTCTTTTCTTCCTGACATAACTGCATGTTCTAAAACTGAATTCAGTCTATGATACTCCTTCCTGAATAATTTAGCACCTCCATCAATAAGAACCTGTGTAATTTCTTTATTACGTGAAACTGCATAGTCCAAAGGCGAAATGATAATAAAAGAAAGAATATTATGATTGGTTGTCTCATGCACGTTGGGATCAGCGCCATAATCCAGCAGCTTTTTAACCAGGTCTTCCTTTCCATCGAGAACCGCCCAGTAAAGGGGCGTGCTACCATAAGCATCTCTTACATTCCAGTTTACTTTTTTGTCCGACAAGATATCCAGGATTTTACTGTCATGGTTGATTACTGCCATGTGAACCGGCGTTACCGGTATTCCATCTGATGTTCTTCCCTGTATTTTTTCAAACTGCCGGGCGTCGGTTGCTTTTACTTTGCTGTAATTTTTTCTTATCACGGCATTAAAAAGATCAGAATTTTCCCTGGGGTGGATGTATTTTATACCCTTATACTTTTTCATCAATTTCCGCATTTGCCGGTATTTTCTGCCAGGACCTACATCAGCAAAAATCGTTGTACCAAAAAACCCGCTGGTATTGGGATTTGCGCCATGTTTTATCAGCAACTCAAGCGTGGATACGGGAGCACCGCCATGGTAACACGCCAGCAATGGCGATGGAACATCGGGATTATCATCATTCACATTTGCATTTGCGCCTTTTGACAGAAGAAAAGCGACCATATTCTTTATCCCGATTTTTGATTTTTTTCCGATATATATTGGTCCGCATGCCAGGGAAATAATGTCATGGCCGTATTTATCTTTTTCATTCAGTTCATAGCTTTGTTTCAGGAAGGCATATTGGGCAGTTTTAACCAGGGCATACTCTGCCATGTGACGAAGGAAAGTCGAACCGTCATATTTTTTAAGGTCAAGCCTTATGCCTTTTTTTATAAGCGTCAGGGCGACTTCATCGCTTCTTACCTGGAACAAAAGGTTTGACTGGGCCTTGGCATCTGTGGGCAGAGAGATCCCCTTTGATAACAGGTATCTGAATATTTTGCGCGAATCATGATAAATTGCCTGCTGTAGCGGCGACCCCTGGTTATAACCGGTCAGTACTGCTCCTTCCTTTTCGAGCCTTTTAAATTCAGCAAGATTGTCTTTTTCTATGGCATTCCATACTGCTCTTTGTAATTTTTGGTCATTGGCAATGATTCCAGGCAGGTAACCATATGCCAGCACACAACATAATAACCCGACAAACAATCGATAGTTTTTCATTCTTTTTTCCCTGCTTGCATTCATCTCAAAATTCAATATTTAAAAATCACAAGTACAATAGCGGTTTTTCTAATTATTGTCAAATGATATTTGATATTGATATCCAGGAATTTGCTCGCTTTTCTGAGGATACCAAACTAAAAAAAGACACAATTAGACCGCCACTATAATTCCCGAAAAGCTTTTATGCAAAAAAACCCCTGCACAATCACAGGGGTTTATGTGTCTGGGTGGTTGGTGATGACCCTAAAAAATATACAAATCCAGCATTTAAGCGTGATTTAATTGATATGCTTGTTTATTTCGCTCAGAAAGCTGTATAAAAAGGCGGGTACTGTTGACCCACTTTATATTTCTTTGTAATTGATAATTACCACTGCATTAATATAATTATCCAACTTTTACTTGACATAAATATAAAAAAATATGATATTTTATACAATAAACAATGGAGAAAAAATAGATGGATAAATCTATTGAAAAACTAATAAACGATATATTAAAACTGCCAAACGAACTCAGGGCATATTTAGCAGAAAAACTCCTGGAGAGTCTTGACTCTGATAAGGATTTTGAAATTTCTGACGAATGGAAAAATGAAATTGAAAGTAGGTGTGAGGAAATAGACAAAGGGAGTGTTGTTCTAAAAGATGCTGATGAAGTATTTGCATCTGCCTTCAGGAAACTTAAGTGAAACCAGTCAAATTCCACCCAGAAGCAGAATCAGAGATGATTAATTCTGCAGGATACTATGAATCCCAACAAGTAGATTTAGGTAAACGCTTTCTCGAATCAGTTCAAAGTTCTCTTAAACATATCCAAATAAATCCTAAAATCTATCAAAAGGTATATGGAAATATCCGCCGCTGTCAAATAAAAATCTTTCCTTTTGGTATCATATTTAGAGAACAAAAAGAACAGATCGAAATTATTGCAGTTATGCATCTAAAAAGAAAACCTAAATATTGGAAAGATAGAACGTAAATCTCAAAATACAAAGAACCCGCAAACAGAATTCGCGGGTTCCCGTTATGGGTGCGTGTTGGGAACCCGCGAAAGTACGGGAAGCCCTACTTAATACAATATTTGAGTTAGCCAGGTGTGCTTAACGTGTCTTTAGGTCAACGAAAAGTCCTCTTTTGTGTATAATACCCTGTAATTTTACTATCTCAATCAATGGCCTTGCTGCATAACATTACTCCAGCACATTGCCTACTTCTATTGATATAGAGCCAGAATCGTTAACTATCCAGGATGGCAATGGTGACGTACCATCATCTATTGTATTATATAATATTGTCGAATAAGAACCGAGATTAACAATAGCATTTGAACCAGATGGAGAAACACCTGCATTTATTGTATTATATGATATCGTTGCTGATGAATTAACACTGGAAATTCCTACTACTGAAGAATTTGAAGTAGTACCACCATCTATTACATTATTAGATATTATTGACGAAGTAGAGTCATTAAAAATACCCCATGTAAAATCAATTGCATTTCCACCATAAACAGTATTGTTTGTTATTGTAAGTGATGAATAATAATTAGTAATTCCAGTACTTCCAGAATATCCTGAACCGGCTGTAATTTTAAATCCATCCAAAACAGTCTGAGAGGTTATCTTAGGATTAGAATAGTACGTAGAAATAACACACCGTAGATTCGCATAAGCTGACTGCATACCTGTAATCTCTGTACTGTAAGTAACATTCTCCCTATCCTGGTTATTCCTGTCATCCCAGTTGGCCGCGTTATACCCCCCATAGAGAGACACTCCCTCTTTCATTAAGATAGCCTCATTATATGTGCCTGCGGCGACATTTATATTTGTACCTTCCACTGCCTGTGATATTGCATAAGATATCGTTTGATAGGGGCTTGCTTTAGTTCCATTCCCGCCGTCACTGCCGCTAGCGCTATGGACATAGAGGGCATTATAGACATCAACGAGCCTGCAGTTTGACGCTACATCGTTTTCAACAGCTCCGTTCTTTGTAAAAACCAGGAGATGCGTTGCGCCACTGGGAATTGCTGTATTGCCGCTTATTGAAGTATATATTGTACTGTTGTAATCTCCTGCAGTATAAGTTGCGATAGGAACCTGCCCGCCAAGGCGTAACTTTGAATTTGCCCCCCAGTATAAAACATAGTGGGTAACATTATCCTCAACATTCGATTTGCCGATAGTCAGCACACCGCCTATCTCACCCCTGTCAGTATCAGTATCGGAAAACTGCACTTCACGGGTTTGCTCGGTATTTTTCACTGTTACAACAACGGATTCACTGGTAACATTGCCACCCGGACCTGAAGCCACGGCTTTAACAACATAACTTCTGTCTGGAACTAGTTTTGTATTCCACAGGTAAACAAAGGGGGCTTCTCCGTCCGTACCGTTGAGTTCGTCATCAATGTAGAAATCAACTTTCGTTGTTTTGCGTGTGAATGTGCCGATGGTTACCGTTCCGCTCACTGTTTTGCCCGGGATCGGCTCTATTATATCGATGGTCGGTTCGTCCCGCTCCACCGTGGTTACATCCCAGTAGAGAGTAATCACAAGGTTATACACAACTTGGTCTCCCTGGCTGTTACTGTAATCAAGCATATAGCTAAGGCTGGTTAACAAATCTGATGTTGGCTCCACTGTACCATAGGTTGTAAAGTGATCACCGGGGGTGCCATTTGTTGTATACTGAACTGCAAAGTTAATACCCACCACTTCACGGACGATATCATAGATGCCGTCCCGTTCTTTGGTTGTATAGCCGAAAATATCTGTTGTACTCAGAAACCATGCCTCATATTCTCCAAGGGAAGTTACAACATTACTTCCGTCAAAGAATTCGCCAAATTTAATCATTGTGTCCATGGGAAACTGAAATGCAGCATAAGTTGAGAAGTGTGTAATTTCGGCACTGAAGGCTGTGCCGTTATCGGTTGAAGTTGCCTTTATTCCAGTATCCTCCCATTGCTGAGAGGTTTCGTTATATACAAAGAGTGCATATTCATCACCGGGGGTGAGCGCTTTACTGGACGGGAATTTAATGGTGACGGGCTTTTCAAACTGCTGCCCGTCAGGGCCGAAATCAACCGCGCCAAGGAAAGGGGTGATGCCGAATCTTTTATTTACCGTGGTGGCATTGCCGTATGTTTTTATGGTTATAGTTGTCGTTCCAGTTAATGCCCCCTCGGGGATAATCACTGAAGCGCCGTTAGGATCGGTTATATTTCCTCCTTCAGCCCCAACTGTTCCCGAATAGGGCTCAACATCAAAGGGGGTTACACCGCCCGACTTTTTACAGCCTGCAAAAAGGATTGAGATAAAAAGGATAATGATGCCTGTTATAGCGAAAAACTGCTTTTGTTTCATAATAATCCTCTGTTTTGCATAATATGCATTATTGCTTTTATGTACATATTCAACATTTTGCCATAAAGCGTAATAAACATATAGATTGGAAATATTTAAATGTCAAGAAATGTTTTATTGAAAGTATTTACTATTTAAAGGTAGTTTAAATAAAAAGGACAGGTTTTACCCTGCCCATAATAATAAAAAACCCGCAGATTTAATCGCGGGTTTTTCTCTCTGGGTGGTAAACGGGACACCCGTACAAACTCAGAAAATGCTGTTTATATACAGGCTCTGGTGTCTACACTCATCTATTTGAAAAAAACAGCATAAAAGGCGGGTACTAATGATCCGCCTTTTATGCTGTTTTAGTTATTTAAGAAATTGCGTGCATTTCTGAAGATACCTTTCAAAGAAAAGACACAATTATCAGTCAATTACCCCATGCTGAAAAGCTCAAATGCAAGCAAAATTCCCGTGTCTACAGTTGGCTATTAAAATTTAACGATCTTCTGGTGGAGATCCGATTCTATCCCACCAAACAGCTGTGTGGTTGTCACCTACTGCATAAAATCTAATTTTTGATTGAAAATAGATTAAAAAATACTGTGTATGGTATTTTTTATCCCGACCCTTGTATGTTATACCAAGTGAGTTATGTTTCCCTTTTTTTTGAAGTTTCCATCCCATCACTTCATCTTTACCTCTAAAAGATGCTATTCTTACACCTTTTTTCTTATAGGTTATGGTCAGACCAGGTTGACCTGCCCTTTTCCATTTACCTATGAGATAAATACTTGGATCAATTGAAGGATCATGTTTTAACATCGAGCTAATACATGAAAATAAGTTGAGGCTTAGAAATGCTCCAACTATCAAAAAAATAAACAAAGTTTTTGGTTTTTTAATCATGATTTCTCCTATTATTGAAGTCAATTCTAAAATTTTAATTTGGCCCAGTTTTTATGCTGTTTTTTAGCCTGTTATATTGTTTTATAGTTGTCATATACACGGTGTCAATATATTTTTCAGAAAAATTCGGTCCTCAGTGGGTAGGAAATTCCTAAGTAACTAAAGACGGGATTATTGATGAATAAGTATTAAACCATAAATCTACTTGTAACAAACTGAATAAATTTTACGACAAAGTTGACCTTGCATTGTACATGTTCTCAGTTCATGATGTTTTGCTCCCCTGTATCCCATATCTTTACAGTATTTGTTTGCAAAATTTTTCAATCTGTAACGATAATTTCTTGCTGAATAGTAACAATAAATTTTTCTTTTACCCTCTCTTTCAGAACCATTAAATCTGCACCATGACTTAGCTTCAATGTTTATTTCCGAAATCAGTAAA
>JBHPHB010000039.1:0-19045 GCA_042569985.1 Spirochaetota bacterium
TCCTTAAAATTTTTTTTCATCATTTCATTTTTTGAAAAACCGAAAATTTCCTGCATTGCATTATTAATAAATATAAAATTACCTTTAAGATCTACTTCATAGTATCCCTCATCAATGTTTTCCAGGATAGATCTATACTTACTTGAATTCTCAGGTATTTTATTTTGAACTTTTTCTTTCATTGTATTAAGTTTATTAGTATTTACCATTATATGGAGTCAATGTTTTGATATACAAATCAGCCCCCAATGTATTATTAAATATATCCGACAATGACAATATAATACTGGATGTTTAATTATTCAACTCAAAAAACCGTCTGTTCGGTATTTTATTAGAAAAAATATTAAAAAATGTAGTTAATGCGACATAATCAAACACAAAATCATGAAATCCAAACAAAAAAATACACCTAAAAAATTAATCTAATTTTACTTGAATTAATATAAAAATCGATATAAACATATTTATTGACATAACTTGAAATAAATTTTATATATCATCATTGCTGTAACAAATATAAATTAACATTATGAATGCCCTTTTAAAATATCAAATATTTTTTGCCATACTAATTGTAACATTAACCGGTCAATCCTGTGCCCATCAATATGGACTGGACAGGTATTCTCAGGCAATTGAGCGTTATGACACAGAAATTAACAAAAAGGGTTATGCTCTCATAAGAAGTATTTACTGTGATATTTACATTGAAAATATCACCTATACCAGTTGGGAAAAATTACTGGATAATGAAATTTTTATTAGAAAAAATATTAATATTAACAAGTATAGAATTCCAAAATTATTTTTTATCCACGTCATAATAAAAAATACATGGAAAAATCCCCTGGTACTTGAAAAGGTAATAATTAAATATAATAATAATATTTTGGCCCCCCTCACAATTACGGAGATAAGAAGGAAAACAAAATCCCCCATGTATTCAAAATTTAATTTTAAAAGGATTCTATCCCCAATAAGACTATTATCTGATAAATACAGTATAAAAGAAATCGATTACGAAAAAGATATTATCCCCCTTAAATTAAAATTCATACCTCCATCTGATAAAATAATCAGGATAATTGCATTCGACTGGATACCAGTTGAAGAGAGAAAACTTAAGTTAAAATTTATTTTCGATCAATCGGGAATAAAAAAAGTCATAAATTTTGACCTCAAAAGGCATGAATACAGAACAAGGGGAGAACACTTTAAAAAAACACCTAAAAAAAAGGTATATTAAAATGAAGAGACTTTTTGTAGGCCTGCCTGTCAGTATTGAAGTAAAGAAGGCTCTTCAAAATACAAGTGATTATTTAAAACAATTTGATTCAATTTTAAAAATTGTCCCTCCGAAAAACTATCATATAACACTTAAGTTTTTAGGAAAAACCGATGGAGATGTTTATAAAAAAATACATGAAGATTTCAGTGAACTCGATTTTGGCATTCCTCCAATAAATATTAGCATTAAGGGATTGGGTGCATTTCCACGGGTAAATAATGCCACTGTTATCTGGAGCGGTTTAAGAACGGATGAATCAATGAATACTCTTTTCAACTCTGTTGAAAACTTTTTTACTAAACATGGATACAAAAAAGAAAACAGGAAATTTAACCCCCATCTTACTTTGGCAAGGGTAAGAAACAAAAAAAAGATACCCCGGGAATTGGTTGACCATATTATCAAAAACAGTGAAACTGACTATATAGATTCGGCTTTTCAGGAAATAGTTCTTTTTGAATCTGAATTGACAAGCGGTGGCCCAAAATATATTAGATTGTTTACAAAAAATCTGGTTTAATTATTGTTGGTATAAGAAATTACTTTCCGCCTTCCCTGGAAAAGTGAGATAACCGGCAGAAAAAGAAGGTTAACATAAAACACCATGGCAAAACTTATTTCAAAACCAAAAAAGATATCTACAGACCATTATCTTTTAAGGATTGAGCATAACAAAAGCAATTCTTCCCCGGGGCAGTTTATAAACATAAAAGCAGGGGAAGGTACAGAACCCCTTTTGAGGCGGCCATTCTCAATCTTTAACCACGATGGTAATCTCATTGAAATTATTATTAAATCTGTTGGCAAGGGCACAAAAATTCTCTGCGGTTCACAGCCCGGCACTATCGATATTCTTGGTCCTCTTGGAAAAGGATTCACCCTTGTTGAAAATAAAAAGGTACTTCTGGCAGGCGGTGGTGTTGGAAATGCCCCCCTTTATTATCTCAGCAGAAAATTAAAAGAGCTTAATAACACAATATATTACATTTATGGCTCTCAATCAAAAGAGTATATTTATTTGGAAGAAATGTATGAACCCTCAACAGATAATTTTATTATTACTACTGATAACGGTACGAAGGGGAAAAGGGGATTTACAACAGATATTGCAGGGGAATTGCTTGGATCGGAAAAGATTGATATGGTATATACATGCGGGCCATCAAAGATGATGATGAAAATGGCCAGCCTGGTCAATGATAATACTGAAATTGAAGTCTCTTTGGAAACATATTTTGGTTGTGGAATCGGTCTATGTGTTGGCTGCACAGTTGAGACATCAGAGGGATTAAAGCGGGCCTGCTATGACGGCCCTGTTATGAATGGCAAAACATTAAAATGGGACAGCCTTCATAAAGACTAACGGAATGACAGGCCTTACCCTGAAACAGACCTGGAAGTAATAAATTTCGAAGCCTCTTCACCGGCAACATATCCTGTACTCCAGCAAACCTGTAGATTAAATCCGCCCGTTGGCCCATCCAGGTCGACAATTTCACCTGCAAAAAAAAGATTGTCCACAAGTTTCGACTTCATAGTTTTTGGATATATCTCATCAAGTGAAATTCCACCTGAAGTTACAATAGCCCTTTCATATCCGCATATTCCCTTTATCTGAAATGGAAACTCCTTTATAAGATTGAGAAGCCTCTTTCTTTCTTCCCGTGTTATGGTGCTTGCTTTTTTTGAAGTTTTTATTTTTGACATTTTAATTATAACAGGTACAATTTTTTTCGGTAATAACTTAAAAAGTGAGTTCTTTAATTCTGAATTACCTGAAATTTCAAGATCTCTCCGAATCCTCATATCAAGCTTCTTATAGTCCAGGGCTGGTTTTAAATCAATCTTTAGCTGGAGACTTTTTTCTTTATGTTCTCCCATTTTTTTGCTCATATCAAGTATAACAGGACCATCCATACCATCATTTGTAAATGAAGCTTCACCAAACCTCTGGTCAATCTTTTTATCTCCATGATATATTCCTACACTCACATTTTTCAGAATAAGCCTGTTAAGCTCTTTTGAGTATGATGCTTCCAGTTTAATGGGAACAAGAGCCGGTTGCAAAGGAATAATACTGTGTCCCATTCTTTCAACCCAGTTGTATCCGTCACCTGTTGAGCCTGTACGGGGATATGAAAGCCCACCGGTACACAGAATAAAAGCATGGGCAAATACCTCAGAACCTATGAGCTTCAGTCCCGCAACATGGGACTCCTCATTGATAAATTCTTTAACAGCGGTGTTAAATAAAAATTTTACCTTATTTTTCCTAGCATAATTCTTCAATACATTCAAAACACCCTTAGCCCCTCCCATTTCGGGAAATACCCTGTTCCCCCTTTCAACAACAGTATCAAGCTTCTGTTCATTAAAAAACCTGATTGTCTCTTCTACACCAAATTTATTTAATGGCGAATGGAAAAACTTTCCCCTTGAGCCAAAGGCATCAATAAAATGCCTGTTATCAGTTATATAGTTTGTTATATTACATCTCCCTTTTCCTGTTAAAAGAAGTTTTTTGCCGGGACTGTTGTTTTTTTCAATAAGTACAACTTTTGCACCCATTTCCGCAGCCCTTCCTGCAGCCATCATCCCGGCAGGACCGCCTCCAATTACTGCTATGTCAAAATAATTTTTTTTCATTTTTGTGAAACGTACTCCAATTTTAATCCCAATTATTATAGGGGCTTAATAACTTCACTTATCTTTTCGGTCTCAACTAAATTTATAAACTCATCTCCAAGCAGGTGACTCTCCCTGGTTACTTTTTCCCAATAAGCGACCCGTTCAACATCATTTCCCTTAAAGTTTTTAAAGTCTTTCCTGTCGGGAATTTTTCTAAAGGGGAGCTTATCAATAAAACTCCTCGATGGTGAGACAAGAACTACATTTTCAATATTTTCATTTCCGGGCCTTCTCCACTTTAAGGGCTTATCAAACCAACCCGGTATAATCTGATCTGAGTAATGGGGATAGAGGACTATACCATTTTCATCATTTAAAAAGGGTATATCATGGTGATAGTCAATCATGCCCCCGTCACGATAGACACCAGATTCTGCTCCGGGAATATCTTTCACCGCATTTATTACCAGGGGAATGGCCGCTGATGCCATCATGGCAGGTCTGAGGTTTTTTTTTGACAGGGAGATTGTTTCTGTTTTGAAATCATTCATATTAAAAAAAGGCGGCTTATTTCTGGAATCATAAAACAGTGCCCTGTTAAAAAAAATCCCCAACAATTTTCTGTTTACCATATTGAACAATGCTGCAAGTCCCAGTACAGCTGTCAATACTGCCCTGTTCCCAACTTTTACCACTCCCCTGCAGCGGCTTGATAATATGTTCAGCCGAAACAGGGGATTGTCCAGTATTTCATCAATCCCTTTATGACCTACAAAGTCATTCATAACACGGAGAGTTTCCCTGCTTATTTCATCTGTAGTTGGTTTTTCAGAATAACGCTGACTTATATAAACAGACTGAAGCCTCTTAACGGCAGACAGGGGATCCCTGTGGCAGTATGCTGCAAACCTCCATGCACCAATTGATGACCCCATAAAAAAGAGGGGAGAACTTCTGTATTTAATAAAATTCGAACAAATGGCCTGGTCAAGGCCTGAGAGAACAAGCCACTTTGGTCCGCCAGCGGCACCGGCCATGACCTTTACCATTTCCGGTTTAAGCCCCTGCGTCCTTATTATGGAAAGTGCCTTTTTGCCAGCTGCTATATGTAAATTACCTGACATTTGTTATTGACAATTATTTCTCATCTTATAAAAGTCAAATAGATTTTATAAGGGACAAAGATGTTTAGAATTCATTAAATTCAATATAAATTTATGATTGAGATACCCACACTGGCAACATTTATATTTTACCTGATTTTCCTTTCGGCAATCGGTATATACTTCTACAGAAATACTAAAAACATCGAAGACTATCTCCTGGGCGGTAGAAGCCTTGGCAAATGGGTAACGGCACTTTCCGCCCAGGCCAGTGACATGAGCGGCTGGCTCCTGATGGGATTGCCCGGTGCTGTCTATCTTAAGGGACTGCCCGCCGCATGGATTGCTTTTGGGCTATTCCTGGGAACTTTATTAAACTGGAAATATGTATCTTCAAGGCTAAGAATATATACTGAAAAATTAGATTCCATCACCCTGCCAACATTTTACGAAAAGCGTTTCCGCGATAGCAAAGGGTTTTTAAGGATAACTTCGGCCATTCTCATTCTTTTTTTCTTCACCATATATACTTCCTCAGGACTGGTGGCTGCAGGGAAATTATTTGAATCCATGTTTAAAATTGATTACAGAATTTCTGTTTCCATAGGAATGAGCGTAATAGTTTTATACACTTTCCTGGGAGGATTTAAGGCTGTATCATGGACAGACTTATTCCAGGGAGCCCTCATGGTTATTTCAATTGTGGTTGTCCCTGTTATTGCCTTTTATTCGTCAGATGGAATTGATACCGTAAGAGAGGTCATGGTATCAAAAAATATTTCAACGGGACTTATCCCACAGGGCAGCCTTGCAATACTTACAATATTATCCTCCATGGCCTGGGGCCTGGGATATTTCGGCCAGCCACATATACTTGTAAGATTTATGGGAATTAGAAGTGTTAAGGATCTGCCTGCATCAATGAAAATTGCAATTTCATGGGTATTTATTTCACTGGCAGGTGCAGTATTAATCGGCCTCATTGCAATACCCATGTTTAACGGGCTAACCAATGGTGATGAAGAAAAAGTATTTATCTTTATGGTAAAAAAACTTCTTAATCCCTGGATTGCCGGTATAATGCTAGCAGCAATACTCTCTGCAATCATGTCCACTATTGATTCCCAGCTATTGGTGTCATCGTCTTCACTTACTGAAGACTTTTATGAAAATTTTAAAAAAAAGAAAGCTTCTCAAAGGGAGATAGTTGTAGTTGGAAGGCTGTGTGTTATAATTATAGCAGCAATTGCCTATCTCTTAGCATTGAATCCTGAAAATACTGTCCTTGGCCTTGTGGCATATGCCTGGGGAGGATTGGGAGTTGTCTTTGGGCCTATCACACTATTTTCATTATTTTCAAGAAAAACAACATGGCAGTCGGCTCTTGCAGGAATGATAACGGGCACAGTGGTTCTGATAACCTGGAAGCAATTTGGCATGAGTAAATATATGTATGAAATAGTCCCCGGGTTTCTTTCAAATATAATTGTTATAATCATCATGAACAATTTTATAAGACAAACCGATAACGATATCCTAAGGGAGTTCAATGAAGTTGTTCATGAATGCAAATTATAGTTATGTGTGGCAAATAACTTCTTATACTTTAAAAATCAATTTACAATTATATACTCATGTAAATAAATGATTTTCACACAATAAATTCTAAAAGTTTTCATCAAATTTACACAGGAATTAGATATGAACAATATCAAGAAAATTTTAATTTTAACTACTTTAATAATCTTCGCATCGGCAAATTATGCAGAATCCAAAAGCAGAAGATATGATAAAACAATTGGATTTTCCTTTGACCCCGTTTCGATGATTATACTGGGCCCGTCTTTTTCTATAGAGTTTTCCGGACTGGGAGCAGTGGGGATTTTTACCGAAGCAACTTATGTTGGCCCCGGTTTTACTTACGAAACAATAACAAAAGATGCCGGATTTGAATCTGAAGGTTTTACTGTAGGCGGTGGACTTAAATATTATATCAGCTATAAAAAAAGTTATCATGACAGCTGGTGGTTAGGAGTCTCATATAATTACCTAAGAATATATGCAGACTATGATAATGGCGACAGTATGATTGCCAATGGGTCAAGGTTCCTTTTTCTCACAGGCCTTAGATGGCAATGGCCGGTAGTTTTTCTTGATACCTATTTTGGGGTGGGTTATCAATTTGCCGAAATTGACGAAAATGGCGCAAACATATCATCAGGTGATATTGATAAATTAAACAGCATGGTAAATGGATTCGCATATGCAGTTGGAGCCAGGGTTGGCGTATCATTTTAAAATGTTGGGAAAACTTGAGATTAACTTACAAAGGAGAAGCGCTTTTGAATAAGAGCTTAAAACTGTTTTCCTGATATTACTCATTATCTAAAGAGTAAATTAAAAGGCTTATGGTTTTTCCAGTTTTTATCATCAGCCAAATAATTATCATTTTCCGGTTCATACAACTTCATAATATCATCAATAATTGCATTTAAAACAGTTCTCTTGCTCTTTGTTATTATTCTATAATTTTTACTTTTCATGCTTTCTTTATCGGAATTATTATTTGTAGATGTTAATATAAGACAAGAAATTTATTGAAGAAAAATCAAATTACGTCACTTTTTACGGTAAAAAAAATTTCCTTTCATTTTACAAAAGTATATACTTGACTTTTCAAAAATTCAATTATATTGCGGTTACAAAAGAAATAAGTTAATCTCAATTAAAAGAATACCCATGGTCATTCGAAATTTAATTAAATATACAATTCTCTTTCTAGTCATCCACATGATTCTATCTTCTTCCAACTATGCACAAAAAAGAGACTTAACTCTATCAAATGACAATAAAAATAATACAAAAACCATCAAAACATACCGGAATAGAGGTAACTGGTCAGACCTCTATGAAGATGATAAAAAAATATATGGAAGCGAAAAAGAAGAAAAATATTCAATCAATGCCTTCATTGTAGAAAAGGAAAACTGGGAAGACCACAATGCATTAATGATTCTCTTTTTCTATAAGTCAAAAAACTATCCCATGTACACTTCGCTGAGGGTTGCCCCTTTCTATTTTAATTTAAGAAGCAAGGTTGATAACAGAAAGTATACTCTCATACCATTGCCATTTGGTTATTATAACGAGATTGACGGACCCGAGGATTTTACACTCTTCTTTCCCTTTTATTATTCAAATATAAAAAAAACTGAAGAAGACCGCAATATACTTTACCTCTTCTGGTGGGGAAACTCAAGCTACTACAATAGAAATAAGTCTTATCAGACCATTCTGCCGCTTCTATTCTATCACAGCTCCTTTTCATACAAAAATTCGTCAAGAGAAGGATCTTTCTGGATATCACCTTTTTTCCTCAGTGTGTATGAAAAATATGTGAGAGGAAAAGGAGCAAAAACATTTCGTTTGAATTTTTCTTTATTTCATTTCTATTCATCCAATATAAATAAAAGCTCTTCATTAAATAGCAAACTGTGGTTTTTCCCCATCATACCTATTGTTTACAGGAATACTAACAATTCAAGGGGACACCAGAATATTCTCTGGTTAATCGATTACAGCTGGAAACGAAATAATTTGGGTGTAGAAAAATTAAAACGCCTGTGGATAGCCCCGCTTATCTTCTGGGAAAGAGGACAAAACGGATATACCCATGTTCTGCCCCCTCTATTCATATACAGCAAGTGGGCCACAGGGGAATACTATGTTAACATTTTTCCACTATTTTTCAGAAAGAAGTCTATTGATAAAAGATACAGCTACAAACTAAGGGCATATAAGAAAACATATAAAGATTCCATTGTCACCCCCCTCTATAGTTCCTTTGCAAAATACAGGGGCACCAATGGATGGGAAGAAAATGTTTTTGAATCAACAACATGGCTGCCCATAATACCCCTGTTTTACAGCTCATACCACAGGGAAGAAGGAACACATAGAAACCTTCTCTGGCTTATAGACTGGGCAAGTGATAATAAGGGAAACCTTGAAAGGTTCTGGTTTATGCCACTGCTCTTTCATGAAGTCGGGAAAGGTGGATACACCCATGTACTGCCACCGCTGATTATGACAACACGTAACAAATCGGGCAGAACTTTTAAACTGTTCATTCCCTTTTACCTGGGATTGAAAAGCATTGGCCATAAATACATCTACCACAACAATAGAAGTGAGACGATAGAGGAGTATATTGATACAGATATTTCACTTGCCGGAGTATCTCATGAAACATTTCGTGACAAGGAAAAGAAGTGGGATGGTGAACCATTCATTTCACGATTCTGGTTCCCCATAATACCATTGTATTACAGCTATAATCATAAGAACAAAGGATCACATACTAATTTACTGTGGCTCGTTGACTGGAGCAGGAAAAGAAATGGAACTTTAAATCGCTTCTGGTTTATGCCCTTTGTTTTCCACAGGTTTGGTTCAAACGGATATTCCCATGTCCTTCCGCCAGTTATAATTACCATGAAATGGAAAAACGGGGAAACCTATAAGCATGTCCTCCCCTTATACATGGGATGGAAATCGAAAAAAAAATATTACAACAGAAAAGAAAAAAAATATAAAAACGAATATTCCGATACAAACATCTCCCTACTATTTGTTTCAAGAGATACAACCAGAGATGAAAAAAGATGGAAAGGGAAACCTTATAAATCACATTTCTGGTTCCCCATCATCCCCCTTTATTACAGTTATTCACATAACAGGGAAGGCACCCATAGGAATCTTCTGTGGCTTTTTGACTGGCACTCAAATACCGGGGGAGAACTGGAAAGGTTCTTTTTTATTCCACTGGTATTTCATAAACCCGGCATTTCAGGTTATAAATACTACATACCATTTTATTTCAGGCCTTCAGGTGCCACAGAAAAGAAGGGCTATTCCTTTGGCATATTTCATTATCACAGATGGTCTGAAAGCGAAAGAATTCTCTGGGCCCTTCCCTTTTATTCATGGAAGGAGCATAAAAGCAAAAAACACTTAACCCTGGGAATCCCTCTTTACTATTCCTGGAAGCTGAAAAAAAGTACTGGCAGGGTTATCTTCCCAATCTATATAGCATACGAAGACAGCAAAACAGATTTTGTTTTTGCCATACCCCTGGTATCATCTTTAGGCTTTTCAATTTCCTCATTGTGGCTGGAAAAGTATAAAAACACATGGCATCTTGATACAGATTTTTCATTTTTATTCGGTGCATTTGAAGTTGGATTCAGAGTACCCATAAAAAATCCATTTAAAAAATCCCGCAAGATAGAACCAAACGTTTTTCCTGAAAAAATTGAAGAGATCGATGAAAAGAATATTGATATTGGAAAGAAGAATCGTATAAAACCGTTGGGACTCAAGAATAGTAAAACAGGAGTTGCAATTAAAAAAGAAAATAAACCAAGGCTTGAAAGTAAGTCAACCCTCACAAGGGAAACATCCCATACATACTTTGGGTGGCAATTTCTATGGGGAGTAGTAAGCTATAAAGCAACAGATTCGGAAAGACATTTCCGGATGCTGCCTCTTTGTTACTTAACATATAATGAAAATTCCTCAGATAAAATATTCTGGGTTTTAAACTTCATTTACTTTAAATCGGACAAAGGTGACTTAGTGTATAATGCCCTGTTCCCGTTTTACGGGTACCAGGTAAAAAAGAAATCACATATAATTGCTGTCCTCATCAATCTATACTGGAAAGAATATTATGCCGATGAAAACCTTAACGAGCATACTGTGCTATGGCCAATATTTAATCTTTACTACAGCCCAAAAAAAAGCGGGTGGAGGGTTCTCCCCATTATATGGCATGGAGAATATCAAAAGAAAAAAATTCACACAAGTAAGTACATAAGCCTGCTGCACTACAGCCACATCAAAACTGATATTAAGACGGGCAGCACAGTTCACAGAACAATTTTAAGCCCTCTCTTCTATTCGGGCAAAAGGACAAAAGGAGATGGTGTCTCAAAACTCACACTCATCCCCATCATTCCACTCTATTTCAGCTCCTATGAAAAAAAGGCACATGTTCACAGAGATGAGATTAAAGCACCAGTTGAAGGGAACAGGATAATCAAGGCTGGCCTGTTTAAAACAGATATTATAAAAAATGAAAGAAAAGTGTCACCCCTGAAATACACGGTACAAAAACGCAGTTTTATTATCCCCCTTGGTTATGACAGTGAAAAAAAATTAATCAGTGAAAATGGCAATGTAACCAGTGACTATATGTTACTGGGACTTCCTCTTTTGTATTATCACAGCAACAGTTCCTTTAACAAAAACGATGGGGATAATATTAAATCAAAGGAATATTCTTTCTTCCTACTTGGTTTTTATAGGCACAGGTCACTTTATAAAACCGAAACGAGCTTTCTCTACAACTTTATTTCAGTTGAGACAATGCACAAAAGTAAAAGATCAACTTACTCATTCCTTTTCGGGCTGTTAAGAAGTTCGGGCGGCAAGTCATATAGGAGGTTATGGTTTTTACCCTTCTTTTATTATTACAATTCCAGCAGTGAGTTTCATATAAATGTACTTGGCTTAATGGACAGGGCAAAATCAGAAAACTACAAAAGGGCTTTTGTCCTCCCCTTCTTTTACACATCAACACATGAAAATTTGACCCACAACAATATACTTGGTTTTGTTGACTGGGCAGGCAATAATTCAGGATACTCAAGAGTATGGGTCCTTCCAATATTTGTATATGAAACACAGAATTTAGGTTCAAAGGGACTCATTGTCCCAATTGTGACGGGCTGGAACACAAAGCAGGACTATACGAGGATCCTCCTCTTTGGCTTATTCTGGTATCAAAAATTTAAATCGCAAAATATAACAAACATACATGTTGCCCCATTCTTCTTCTCATTCAGATCTCCAAACAAAAGCAAGTACGTCATTCTGGGAACCTATTGGTACAACTCCAGGACCTATTCCCGGCAGAATATTTTTTACCTCTTTGATCATGTTAACTACAGGGGCATTGAGAGTGAAACATACGATTTAATCTTTGGATGTGTAAGATATAAAATATCGCCCAGGATAAGGCAGATTAGGCTTTTTTACAGCCTGCTGATGAATTATGAAAACAGCTTAAACTCCCGTGACTTTGATTTAAGCTTTTTAATGTATCTTTCAAGGTTCCAGCGCCGGGGAAATTCTCTCCACCACAGGGTTCTACCGTTATGGTATTACCAGAGTTACAAAAACGGAAAGGATTACTACCTGCTAATTCCGCCAATACTGAGCTACTTCAGTAAGAACGAGGAAGGGTATTTTGACCTGGGACTCCTTGGCATAGCATATTATCGCAACAGCAATGTATATGAGCGTTCTGACCGTAAAATGGTACTCCTGGGTACGCTATGGAATGAGGTTAAAAGGCCGGAGCGGGGTTATCACTCACGGGGCATGTTTTGGGGAATACTATGGGACTATGAAACAGAAAGAAAGGATGACTTTGAAAAATTCTCCATACTTAAGGGGCTATATAAGCATGTGAAAAAAAACGGGAAGGTACAAAAAAGAAGGATGCTCTGGTTTATACCATTGCCAAAATAGATTATTGTTCAGAATTAACAGTTTAAAAAAGGAGATGTTTTATATGGCCATAACAGCAACAGAAAAAATCGGTGTCCAGGGCATGACCTGCATGGGATGCGCAAGAATTCTTGAAAGTGAATTAAGGAAATTTGAGGATATTAAATTCACCATCAATGTGCTTGACAAGTACATAACAGTAAACTATCCCGCTGATAAATATTCAAGGAAAGATTTTGAGAAAGCCATAGAATCTCACGGTTATACAATTGAAAAAATATCGGATTAATTCAGGGGATACTTCTTTCTGATATTCCCCAGTAAGTTTCCGATTTTTTCCAATATCCTATTTGCTTTATTTAGATCATTCTCCTTATGAATAATCAACTCTGATTCTAAAACAATTATATTGATATCTGCCAGATCTTCCCTAAATTTCTTATCTTGCTTTTGATAGTATTTCAAAAAAAACTTCATCCATGTTTTTTTCAGCTCAAAGGAGGCTTCTTTTAACTTTTTTAAGTTTTTTTCACGTGCATATTTCATTGCAGACTGATATTTATTTTCAACCCCGGCCAAATCAATTGCTGAAATTTTAACTGACCGTTTTTTCTTACATCCAATTGTTAAAGAGAATATAATTGAAAAAACCAGCATAAACAAAATTCCTTTCTTCATCTTCCCCTCCTGTTAAAATAAATGATGAATAACTTGAAATTATTCATGACATGAAAAATTATTAATTTAAAATGCCTCCATGTCAACAAAAACTTAAAACTAATACATAGTTATGAGGTAAAGATAATGCCGTTATATGAATTTAATAAAAGAAAACCTGTCATCGGTGAAGGATCATGGATAGCCCCGTCTGCAGAAATAATTGGTGATGTGAGGATAGGCAAAAACTGCTATATTGGCTTCGGAACAATTCTCAGGGGAGATTACGGAACAATTATTATAGGAGATGAAACAGCAGTTGAAGAAGGTGTGATTATACATTCAAGGCCAAAAGGCATCACTCAAATTGGTAAAAGGGTTACAATCGGGCATATGGCCATGGTTCACAATGCCACAATTTATGATTCTGCCGTAATCGGAATGCAATCGATGATATGTGATTTTTCAGAGATTGGCGAATGGACAATTATTGCGGAACAATCACTGGTTATACAAAAAACTAAAATTCCGGGAAATAAAATATTCGCAGGATCCCCAATAATCGAAAAAGGGGATGTGGAGGAAAGACATAAAAAAAATTGGACATGGGGAAAGGATAATTATGTTGATCTTTGCAAACAGTATTTAAATGATTTTAAAAGGATTGATCAATAAATTACTTGAATAATTATAAGTTTTATATTACCAGTATAATATCTTTTAATAAACAGGGGGGATAGCATGAAAAAAGTATTAATTGCCATTTTAATTATCATTGTATGCCTATTAGGTTTTCTGGCATACAGTGGGCTTTTTTCCAGTGTTAAGATCACCGAGAAAGAGACAGGGCCCTTTACAATTGTTTGCGAAAGACATGTTGGTGATTATTCAAAAGTAGGAAAAATATATGTTAAGGTCTACGAAACACTTCTTAAAGACTTTAATGTTAAAACTGTCAGGGGGGCAGGAATCTATTATGACGACCCCAAAAAAGTTGATAAGAATAAACTGAGAAGTGATGTGGGGAGTATAATAGAAAAAAAGGATTATGCAAGAATTCCTGACATCAAGAAAAAATTTAAAATTATAGTATTGCCCAAAAAAAGCAGCATAGTTGCTGAATTCCCCTATAAAAACCCGCTTTCAATTTTTATTGGCATCATGAGGGTTTATCCAAAACTTGGAGAATACCTTAAAGACAAAAAAGACATGGAACCGTTTATTATGGAACTATATGATATGCCCAATAAAAAAATTGAATTCATAGCCCCTAGAAAATAATCCAGGTTAGTTTATAATTAATATAAAAAAAGCTGAGTTTAAAAACTCAGCTTTTTAAATAAATAATAAAACGATTATCTACTCAATTGTTAAAAGAAGATCATCCCTTTCTACCTTTCCGCCAACCTCTACCTTGATCTCCTTAACTTTACCTGCTGCAGGCGAATATATGGGATTTTCCATTTTCATGGCTTCAAGAATAATAAGCTCCTGATCCTCACTAACATCTTCACCTACACTTACCAGAACATCTATAATATTGCCGGATAAGGGTGATTTCACTTCAGTCATACCATTACTCCTTTTTTGTTTTTTTAAATTTTCACAAACTAAAAATTATACTGAATAAAAAATATTTAATACCTGAAAAAGCAGGTTATTAATCATCTTTAAGGTTATTCAAATACTCCGCTCTCACTTTTTTCCTTGCCTCACGTCCGGCTTCAATTTCTTTTTGTGCTTCATCCAGGGGAATTGGCTGAACTTCGGGCGGCCGTTTTTCCAGGCCGTATTTCCACTTAAGGCTCTTCAAGCCGGTTATGGGATAGATTGCAGTTGTAATAATATCCTCTTCCGCCTTGTCAACTCCATTTTCTTTGGT
Source organism: Spirochaetota bacterium (assembly GCA_042569985.1). Classification (GTDB taxonomy): domain Bacteria; phylum Spirochaetota; class UBA4802; order UBA4802; family UBA5550; genus JBHPHB01. The sequence continues at coordinate 15,137 of JBHPHB010000039.1, forward strand.
CAGTTTACGTGCTTCATCAAGTTCCGGATCAAGAGTATCACCGGGCCTTACCGTTATTGGTTCAGTACCCTTTTTATAACCCCTGAGCACTTTCTTCCTAACTTCTTCTGATATTTCCGTTGGTGTTTCACCATAAAGGCCATATACAAGGTCCTTAACCTGGTTAGTCACCATCTGGTATTTACCAACTAAAACATTAATCACTGACTGTACTCCGACAATCTGGCTCGTTGGTGTAACAAGGGGAGGAGTCCCCAGCTCTTTCCTGGTCACCGGAACTTCAGCATAAACCTCGTCAATTCTGTGAAGTGCGTCATTTTCTCTTAATTGATTTATCAGGTTGGATATCATTCCTCCCGGTACCTGGTGCACAAGTACATTGGTATCAATTGCGGACATTTTATTATCGGCTAAATATTCGCGATATTTTGGCGCCACTTCTTCAAGCTTGTGTCCCATGTCGATTAACTTTTGCAGATCCAGCCCCGTATCGCGAGGTGTCCCTTCAAGTGCCGCTACCATTGGCTCAACTGCTGGATGCGATGTTCTAAGTGCAAATGGCGCGAGACAGCAGTCAATAATGTCAACACCGGCTTCCACAGCTTTCATCATTGTCATGGAGGCCATGCCGGAGGTGTAGTGCGAATGAAGATGAATGGGAATGGAAACAGTTTCCTTTAGAGCAGATACCAGTTCATAGGCATCATAAGGGTTGAGTATCCCCGCCATATCCTTGATGCACAGTGAATTTGCCCCCATATTTTCAATTTCTTTTGCCTTGCCTGTATAGTAATCAAGGTTAAAAACCGGCCCTCCCATTCGTCTTTCCGTAAGGGAATAACATAATGTACCCTGGAAATGTTTTTTATTGGCTATTATTCTCTCAGAGCAAACCTCAAAATTTCTAAGATCATTTAATGCGTCAAAAACTCTGAAGACATCGATTCCAACTTCACAGGCCTTATCAACAAAAGCCTCAACTACATCATCAGCATAGTTCCTGTATCCCACAAGATTTTGCCCCCTTAACAGCATGCTGAAGGGAGTTTTTTTAATATATTTTTTAAGGGTTCTCACTCTGTCCCAGGGATCTTCACCAAGAAACCTTGACATTGAATCAAATGTGGCGCCTCCCCATACTTCACAGGCCCAATATCCAATATCATCCATTCCCTCTGCTATAGGAATCATGTCATCGGTACGCATCCTTGTAGCAAGTAATGACTGATGGCCATCCCGCAGCGTAAGGTCTTGAATTAATAGTTTCTTATCCGATTTAAATGGACTTTCGAACATAATATAACCCTCCAATGTCTAACTACATGTAAATTCATGTATAACAGTTGATTCTGTTAAAAAATGAATCTCACAATAATAATTACAAGTATTTTTTTATATTTTTTATATATCATCTATATGTATTACGAAATTATCTGCATATATTTTGTAATCTCTCTTTCCGGAAACAGATGTTAATATAAACCCTAAAAAGAGATAATGTTTTTCTACTTGACTATGCGCCAATAATCGGCTATATGATAATTTACAGGGGCAATTTCAAGACAACTCCTGATATTATTTTGAAACCTAAATTTTGATGAAAAACTTAAGAATAATCAATACTTCAAAATTAATTGTACTTTCATTATTGCTTTCCGGATGCTTAACCGCATGGCATAACACAAGAACCATTGATAAAGATTTAACCGGAGATTTTTTAAGGCTGAAAAACAGGGAACTTAAGGGTTATGCATTCATAAAAATTCCAAAATTAAACAGGGTACTTCAAGGAACTAACAGTAAAAAAAACACGAAGAAACCGGGACTATACTATTTCACGAAAAAAGATCAATGGGTGGCAGTCTTCCACTTTGATGAACTGGGTTATATATCAAAAAATTACTTTGCACTCATTTTCAAGAAAACAGGCATAAAAAACATCTATAATGTTATAGTTGCATTAATGCTCAATGGTGTTTATGAATCGGCAATAACTTCCAACTCAAGAATTAAATTATATTCTGATAGAAGCAAGGGTATAATGAAGATTTATTTTGCCTCTGAATTTAAGAACATGCATAACTTAGATATTAAGGGCTATGCCATCTTTTATGCAAAGGACCTTTTAACCCCGGCCAATCCCTTTAAATCTCCATAAAAAAAGCCCCCGGATTATTCCGGGGGCTTTGATGCTATATTTAAATAAAATGTAATTTAACCCTTAATTGTTCTTGGAAGAATCATCTGGTGCTGGGGGCATATAGATTTTGGGTTCTGATAACTAGCGCCGGCAAAAGCAACCAGGTACTTACGCATCATGTTCATTGGTATTACCTCATCCACAAGACCATGTTTTGCACAAAATGCGGGCCTTGAAAAATCATGATACTCCTGGGCAATCTTATTCATATTATCGATTACAGGTTCCAATGGATTTCCCGCATCATCTTCCTTCACCAGCCTTCTGGAATACATTGCCACTGCAGCAGTTTCGCCGTGCATTACATATATCTCCGTTGTGGCAGTTCCAAGCGTAAAAGAGTTATGGTCGTTTGCTGTTGGGCCACCCATAACATAGTGAGCCGCCGCCGATCCCTTTCTAAGGATTACAAGCATTTGGGGAACATCGGTCTGTTGTATTGAATATATCAGGCTTTGTCCAAGTCCAAGAAGTTCAGCCTTTTCAGCTATATCTCCAACATCAATTCCCGATGTATCCTGCAGCCATATAATGGGAAGCCTGTCCCGGCTGCACATGGTAACAAATTCACTCATTTTTATTAGCCCCTGGCGATAGAGTTTTCCGCCAATTCCGGGATAGTCAGCATACTCTGGATATCCGTCTCCAAGATAACCCTGGCGGTTGCCAATAACAGCCATGGGAAATCCGTCAATCTTGCAGATTCCCGTATAAACTTCGGGGCCGTATCCGGGCCTGTATTCTGAATGCTCGCTTGCATCAGTCAGCCTTGCAAGAACCTCATCAAAATCATAGGCTCTCTTTTGGTTAAATGGTATCAACCTGTAAAGATCGTCTATTGGATATTTTGGGTCTTTAGGTTCTGCAACCCTGTAGAACTTCGGGTTATATGATGGAATCTCCGCCATATAATCTTTTAAACCGTCAAGCACACCTTCTTCTTTCTCATATACATATCTAAAAAATCCCGTTTCATCATGATGTATCTTGGGAGTTCCGGGAGGATTTGACTTAAAGTGTCTTGTTACATTGATAAGCTCCTCTGCATTCTCCTTATTAAAGCCACCCTGGGGAGACATACCACTAACGATACCTGCTCCTCCCACTGCTATGTTGCACTTTTCATGGGCAAAGAGTATTGTCGGGCTTATGCCCTGGTAACCGCCGCCTGCGGGATTTGTACCATAGATACCAGCAAGAACGGGTATTCCAAGCTGGTTAAGTTCAGCATGTCTGAAAAAAGGTGCACCTGAACCCCTTCTGTTTGCATAAAATTTTTCCTGCTCTGAAAGTTTTACACCACTGCAGTTAACAAGCCAAACCAGGGGCACATGTAATCTTTTTGCAAGGTCAGTAATACGAAGAATATTATCTGACTGACCGGGAAGCCATGCACCTGCCATTACCTTGTTATCAAATCCAATAATTACTGCCCACTTACCTGATATTTTTCCAAGGCCGTCAATTACGTTATTCGTTCCTTCTTCATTTTCCGCCGGGTTATAAAGGGTATGCAGCGGACACCATGTTCCTTCATCAACAAGGTATTCAAGGCGCTGCCAAACCGTCATCTGTCCCCTTTTATTAATCTTTTCTGTGGGGAAACCGGCATTTTTTACTTTATTAACTTCCTCTTCTATGCCGGTTTCAACCTCTTTTATATCTTTTAAACTACTCTCTGTCCTCTTAATCTGTGCATCCTTCAAGGG